>CAYQKI010000100.1:0-2174 GCA_964418105.1 uncultured Methanotrichaceae archaeon
GGCATGGCAGCCAAGTTCTCCGGCGAGCTGGAGGACCTCTTCGCAGGCAAGGCCAAGATCATGGTCGGGCCGGAAGACTCCGGACGCATCGTCGGCTGGATGAAGGATTTCTGGCCACCCAAGTAAAGTCAGTAGCAGTATAAATGCAATGCATGTGCCCTGCCCGATGGGCGGGCACATCACCACTATTTTGCCTTCCAAAATCAACTGAATTAAACCAAATCAGGAGGAATCAAATTCCAATGGCATCTTTAAAATATCCTCTCCTTGCCCTGATCATGCTGGCAGTCTTCACCGGCTTCGCCTCTTCCCAGCTCTCCGGCAGCCAGATGGCCTTCTCCGGCGATCTGAATGTGGCTGGATCAAGCTTCTCGGCTGCAGGCAATTCGCAGATTTCTGCCGGCTCTGCCCAGAGCATTCCGGCAAATAACACAACCATCAATAGCTCAGATAATTCCACGCTCACCAATCAGACTGCACCGCAGGTTGCGGTTTCTGAGAATGCCGGCCTGAATGCCGTATCCTCTTCCGTCTCACCTGTACCTCTATCAGGAGGCCAGTCTGAGCAGTCCGGAGCAGATGTCCTCGATCTGTCAGCCTATTCCAGGGACCGGTCCAATAAGAATCTGACCGGATACAAGAACATCATGTATCCCATATCCGAGTCAAGAGGCTCCACAGCGTCAACAGCGGGAGCCGGTGGCTGCGGATGCGGATAGAAAACAAATTTTTTTCAGGCGAAAAATATAATAGTCTACCGGCTTATCCTTCTTTTCCCTATTTATCGTTTTTCTTCTCCTCTTCTTCCTCTTCTTCCATCTCAGCACTGGTCAGATCCATCGACCTCGCCATCTCATCGATCATGGGTCCTAGCCTGTCCTTCATGTCCGGCCGCATCTCCACCAGCTTCAGAATTACCATTATCTTATTAGCCATGCTGATTTCTTCCATCTCCTCATGGATCCCGGCAAGGCTGTCGCTGATGCTCGCCAGCTCTTCAACCATCTCCTCCAAAATCTCTTCTTTTGTCATCCCTTTCCTCCTCTTCAATCCAATTTTATCTTAATGCCTGTCTTCTCATCCTTTTTGGGGAGGACCTTTCGGCCACCCTCGGAAAGCCCCTCCAGCTTGCCGTTCACATCATCGAGCTTTGCCTCAACCTTTGCCAGCCGCCGGTCGATGCCCATAAAGCCCTCTTTAACTATTACTATCAGCTCCTTTAGGAATACTACCGCCGTGTCCAGGCGGGAGTCCGTCTCTCCCTCTCCGGAGACTTTATAGAAGTCGTCCCATGCGCCCTTGGCCGAGGACAGTTGTACCTGCATGTCGTCTACAGTTATCAGAGGATCGCATAGCCGGATGGCCCGGCAGAATCTCTCCAGATCGGCCTCTTCTCCTTCCGCCACCACCTGCACCCGGCCGTCGGCCAGGTTTCTCACATAGCCTTTGAGGTCCAGAGTTCTGGCCATGGTTACAACTCTGGAGCGGTAGCCTACATGCTGAACCTTTCCCGAGACGACTGCAATGAGCTGGAGCATCATACTATCCCCAGGTAGACCGCCAGGGCCACGATGATGGTGGGCAGGCCGACGGCGAACCATACTGTCCGGTTGCTGTCGAAGACCTTTTTGCCGTCCAGGGGTCCGAAGGGCAGGAAGTTGAAGCCTGCCAAAATGAGATTGATGAACAGGGCGAAGTTGGCTGTCTGGGAGGAGAGCCCGGTGGTGCCTATCAGCAGCAGAAAGAAGATCACTGCCAGGGTGACGTTGGTCAGGGGCCCGGCCAGGGATATCCAGAGGGTCTCCTTCCTTTGCTCCCGGCTAAATTCCTCCCTGGTAAAGGAGTCCTGTATTATGAAATCCGCCGGAAGCTCCGTCTTTCTGATCATGACTGCGCCGGGTGCCGCGAATATGAATCCTGCAAAGGATGCAATCACTGCGAAGGCCAGCCCCATCATATTGGCCCTATACTCCGCCCAGTAGCCGAAGTGCTGGGCCATGAACTTATGGGCCATCTCATGCAATAGAAAACCGCTGGCCACTCCCACAGTTATGATGGCCAGGAGCTGCCAGCCGGGAACAGTTCTCCCTCCGATCAGAACAGTAAAGGCAATGACCAGCGCTACCAGCGAAATAAACAGATCCTTCAGCTCCTGCGAGCTTATGCTGCCGGCG
>CAYQKI010000100.1:2274-6905 GCA_964418105.1 uncultured Methanotrichaceae archaeon
AGCATCTCTTCGTCTTCAGCCGTCACCGGAACCTTGGCTGACAGGCCGCATCTCTGGGGCATGGGTATAAGCTCATCCTCCAAAAGGTCGTAGTAAGCCTGGTCAAGGCCGATCTCATCAGCCGCATATCTCTTCAAAATGGCCAAAATTCTCTCTCTTTTAGGGCCGCTGCCGGATGCGCTGCCGGCAGATATGCTTTCCAGGGCCTGCATTATCTGCTTGAACACGGTGCCGTTATAAGCTCTGCCGGTATTTATGCCTTATCGGCTTTCGCTTCGGGCAAAAACGATCTTATAGACCTAGACAAGTTAATAGCCGGGGAATATATTTTGGCAGATGTAATTGATTACAGCATCCTGGGAGATGATATGCAGGTAGTGGAGATATTTCTTGATCCCGGCGAAGCAGTTAGGGCGGAGGCCGGTGCCATGCTCTACATGGATCAGGGAATAGAGATGCAGACCTCCACCGGAGGCGGGCTGTTCAAGGGCTTTAAGAGAATGCTCACCGGGGAGAGCTTCTTTATCACCACGTTCCTCAACAACGCCAAAGAGAAGAGAAAGCTGGCCTTTGCCGCCCCCTATCCGGGCAAAATTCTGCCCCTGGATCTGGGCCTCTTTGGGGGAAGGATCCTCTGCCAGAAGGACTCCTTCCTCTGCGCAGCGCGGGGAATTGAGATTGAGGTTGCCTTTACCAGGAAGCTGGGCGCAGGCCTCTTTGGTGGAGAGGGATTCATTCTGCAGAGGCTGCAGGGCGACGGCCTGGCATTCGTTCATGCCGGAGGCACTCTCCTGGAGAGAGACCTTCTCGCCGGGGAGGTGCTGATGGTTGACACCGGATGCCTGGCGGCCTTTGCGGAAGGCATTGACTATGACATTCAGTTCGCGGGAGGATTCAAGAACGCGCTGCTGGGTGGAGAAGGGATTTTCCTGGCCAGGCTTGAGGGTCCGGGAAAGGTATTCCTGCAGAGCCTTCCCCTCTCCAGGCTGGCAGACAGGATCATCGAGGCCAGCCGGCTGCGGCATATGCCCTCCGCGGGCACAGGGGGCAATTGAATATGATAGAGGCAGAGAAGGTCAGGCCGGCTCAGGGAGCATCGATTGCCAGCATCGAAGACCTGCTACAGGGCATAGTCAAGGAGGCCAACTCCCCGGCTGAGAAGCTGGGGGTGAGGGTGGGCCAGACCGGCAGGCAGGCCCTGGAATTGCTTTAGCATCCATTTGAATTCGAAGGTGACTGTATTTGACTCATACCATGGAGATGTTGGGACGGGCGGCAGTAAAGGTAAAGGACGGGAAGGTAGTGGAGGCGAGCGAGCCTGTGGTCAGGTATTGCCCGCTCTTTGCCAAGGTGCGGGGCATAAAGGAACTCACGGCGGAGTCCGCGGCAGAAAATATGCGGTTTCGCATGGAGCAGCATGGCATGTTCACGGCGCGAAGAAAGCTGGAGATGGGGGTCTTCGTGGGCTTTGGGGCCTCCGAGTCCATGATGACCGGCCTCCTGCGCGGTATCATCGATGGGGCGGTCACGGTCTGCGACGGAGCGGGCACAGTCATCACCGCCAATCCCGACCTGGTTCAGGGCATGGGAGGCTACATATCCGGAGTTGCCGAGACCGAGCCAATAGCCGAGATACTGGAGGGCATAGGGATTCGAAATGGCCATGTGCTCTCTCCCGGTAACGCGCAGATCGACCAGTTGGCCGGCGCCAGGTGGGCGGCTGCAAATGGCTATAAGAGATTTGCTGTGACTGTATCCGGGGCGGAGGATGCCGAGGCCCTGCGCCGCCTGGAGGCAGAGGCAGCCGTCAGGATAATGATAATAGGTGTGCACCTGACCGGCATCTGCCGCGAGGACGCGGCCCGCCTGCTGGCTGTGGCGGACATCGTCACCGGTTGCGCCTCGCTCTATATCAGAGAGCTTGTCCGGCCACTGGTGCAGGTGGGAACAGCCGTGCCCCTCTTCGGCCTGACCCAGTGGGGCAAGGAACTGCTGGTGTCAAGAGCGGCTGAGGTGGAGATGCCCCTTCTCATCAACACCATGCCGCTTCCAGTGCTGCCGGAGAAAAAGCAGCCCAGGCCGCTGGTCTGAGGCCTCCTGATCCCGGCCTCAACTGTCCGCGTGCCGCACTGAACGGCTGGACTGCCTGATTGTATTCGATTTGCGTGTCGATTTGCTGCTGGCCGACTCGCTGATTGCTGATGTGCTGCCGGATGACTTGCTGCTGGCGGATATGGTAATGTTTCGCGCCTCAGACCAGTCAGAGGCGGCTCCCTTGCCGTCTGTGGCCATTGCTCTCACCTGGTATGTGCCGGGGGCAGTCCATCTGTGAAATGAGCTCAATGATGCCCCGGAGTTTACAGACCTGGTTGTTGACTGGGTTTTGTCCCCCCAGTCGAAGGTGAACTTCACTTTATCCCCCTCCAGGTCCTTTGCCGATGTGGCAAAGCTGTAGTAGGTCCTGGCCTTGCCAAGGTCAGACCCCGACGGCTTCGCCGGCGTATCCGGTGGCCTGTTGGCGGGTATGGTGAAATTGAGGGGCTCTGACCACTCCGACGATGCCCCTTTGCTGTCTGTGGCCATTGCCCTGATCTGGTACTCTCCGGCTGAGGTCCACCTATGGGATGCCTTAACAACTGTCCCGGAGTTGGCGAGCCAGGTCACCGATTTTATCGCATCCCCCCAGTCTATGGTGCACTTCACTTTATCCCCATCGGCGTCACTGGCAGATGTGGTGAAGCTGTAGTAGGTGTTTTCTTTTCCTGTAACCGGGCCTGAGGGCGAGGCGGGTGCGGCAGGCGGGCGGTTGGCCGGTATGGTGAAGATGAGCGGCTCCGACCAGCCTGATGATGCGCCCTGGCTGTCTGTGGCCATGGCTTTGACCTGGTATGACCCGGCGGCGGTCCATTTATGAAATGCGCTTGAGGCTTTTCCGGAACTGACCAGCCAGGTTGCCGTTTGAGTGCCGTCCCCCCAGTCGAAGGTATACTTCACCCTGTCCCCTTCAGCGTCGGTTGCCGAAGTGGTGAAACTATAGTAAATATTTTCTTTGCCAGAAGCTGGACCGGATGGAATGGACGGTGTCTGCGGTGCCCTGTTGGACGGGTCGATTATCTGGGCGGCCAGGTAGCTCGACCAGTCTGAGGAGAGGCTCTTGTTATTGGTGGCCCGGGCGCGGACGTAGTATGTTGACTTGAATTGGGTAGGGCTCCAGATGTGGGAAGCATTGGCGCTTGTTCCGGAGTCTACGAAATCGGTGACATTGGTTGTCCCGTCGCCCCAGTCAAATGTGTACTGGACTTTATTTTTGGCGGGATCTGTTGCCGATGTCATAAAGCTGTATGATGATCCGGCGACGCATTTTGTGGCTCCGGACGGCTGATCCGGCTCATTGGGCGGCTGCTGGCTGCTGGCGAATTCCAGGCCGTAATAACCCAGGGAGCCAAAGCCGGTGTCTGCGGTGTAGGAGATCCGGAACCACCCCGATTCGCCCCACAGAGTTCCCCAGGAGTTCTTGCAGATCCAGTACTTGCCGTTGTCTGAATATCCCACAACGGCCACGGCATGGTTGCCCATGAATGCGCCATAGGTAGCGGTATAGATGCCGCTATTGTAATTGAAGAAGTCCTCGTAGACCTGCATGCCGGTGATGACCGGCCCTTTATTCGCGACCCACCATTTGACCTCGTCCAGGGAGCTGAGCTGCTTGTAGGATCCGATCCTGACAAGCTGGCTGGAGCGCTCAGCGCAGCGCGGCTCGTCCGTCAGATATGGGTAGCATGACTCCCCGCAGATGCCGTATTTGCGGAGGGCTTCCAGGGCCGGGACGAACATCCAGCCGGCTGAGCATGAACCACCCCTGGTGAAGAGGTCCCATTCGGAGAGGTCGAGATTGGCGGAGGGATTGCTGTTGTAGACCTCGTAGCTGCTTTCCACAGCGGCAGTGACGGCAAAGGCCACACAGGCTCCGCATCCAGATTGGTCGCGGATGCCGGTGCAGAAGTCCGAGCCATTGACTTTGCGCAGATTGTACTCAGATGGGTAATTGTAAGCAGTGGCTTTAGCGCCGGAGAGGTTGACCCGCGGTGCTTCATCGCTCAGTCCGAGCAGCATCTTCTTTGCGTCCATTGATAGCGAAGAGATATTGTTGTCTCTGGCGGACCAGTTGAGCCCCTTTTCTGTGATCCGGTCATTGAGCATCTTGGCGTCTATGCTGGCAGAAGATACGGCAATGAGCAGGCCCAAAGTAAATAACGTAATTAGAATTTTAATCATATAATTCCTCTTTGTGCTGCGGCAATTTTTTCTGTCTAAAAATACCTTGAACTTGATGAGTCTTTGCATTGATATTCTAATTAATTCATAAAGATATATATCCTTTGCGCTTTTCAGAAAAATAGATAAATATTAATAATGAATTGTTATGCTTGCCGGCAGATGTGATAGCATGGGCGCTGATCGGATACGGGATAGCCAGGTTGTTGCTGCCATGCCAACTCTTTGGGCTCTCCGCTATTTCCTATGGCTAAACCGGAGTTACTCTGTCGTTTCTGTTGTTAGCTCGTCTCTGTGCGTACTCTGTGCGCTCTGTGTCTCTGTGGTGAAAACGTCGTTAGCAACTGGTTATGGCC
>CAYQKI010000101.1:0-6788 GCA_964418105.1 uncultured Methanotrichaceae archaeon
CCTTGAGCTTGATGTTGTAGCGGGGCTGGTGCTTCTTGATGAGGGTGTTTTCCAGGAGAAGAGCCTCCACCTCGCTGTTGGTGACTATGAAGTCCAAGTCCTGCGCCGCCGCTATCAGAGCCTCAGTGCGGGGGCCGTGGTCTTGCTTTTGAAAATAGCTGGCGACCCGCTTCTTGAGATCGCGGGCTTTGCCTACGTAAACCACAGTGCCCCGGCCGTCGGAGAAGATATAGCAACCGGGCAGGTTGGGAAGGGTGTCCAGAGATATCATGCTCTGGATGGTGTTATATTTAGATGTCACCCAAACCTATCCTTCCGCCAGCGACTTTTGGTAGGCCTTCCACCCCGGACACCATCCTGTGTGCCAGTGCCAGATCCTGGAGATGATCGATCCGGGGTGCTTCTCCGAATACCTTCGCAGGGGGCAGGAGTCGCACATCTGCTTCTTTTCAGCCATTTCCAGACATCTCTCGCCGCTGTAGTTGTCTCATTAGCCTTTTATCAGCCCTTCGCCGCGAAATACCATCTTTGCCTCCTCAAAAGTGAGGTCGGAGGGCGGGATGATTATATCCGACGGTCTGATCTCGGCCGGATTGAGGGGCTTGGCCAGGCTTTTTACCGACTTTATCATCTCCGCCAGATCCCTGGAGTAATCGCCCTGATTGCCTGATGTCAAATCCCTTACGATCTTGTTGTCGATTTCGTTGATCTTGCCCAGCAGCTTTTCGTCCAGGAGAAACTGGCCCTCACCCAAAATCCTGATTATCATTTCTTCATCTCCTCCTTCATCTTGGCCAGCATGTCATCCACATTGCTCTTGGCCTTGGCGCGGGCAATCTCTGCCCCCAGCTCGTCGCCTCCGGAGTAGTCTGTCAGTGTCCCGGCCTCCAATAGCTCGTCCAAAGCCTGCGAGCGGGCCTTCATGTTCTCAGTCTTCTCCTCAGCCCTCTGCACAGCCATGCCCACATCTGCCATCTCCTCGCTGATCCCGGTCACCGACTCGGTAACCTTGACCTGAGCCTCAGCCGCCGAGTACTGGGCTTTGATGGTCTCCTTTTTGGCCCGGAATGCCTCCACCTTGGATGCAAGACGGCTCTCGGCTGCCATGAGCTTGCTCTGCTGGTCATTGAGATCGGCGATCTGCCCGTCCAAAGTCTCAATCTGCGCCTGGAGGGCGGCCTTATTCTCCAATGCCTTTCTGGCCAGGTCCTCCCGGCCGGACTGCAATGCTTCTTTGGCCTGGCCGTCCAGCTTGTCGAGGTTCATCTGCAGCTTGGCCTTCTGAATCTCCAGCCTCTTCTTGGATGTGGTCACCTCGGCCACGCCCCGCTTGACATTTTGCAGGAGAGCTTGCTGCTTTTCAAACGAGAGGTCCAAAGTCTCTCTGGGATCTTCCACCCTGTCCAGTATCTTGTTCATCTTTGCCTGTACAACCGTGCTCATTCTTTCCAGGAAACCCATAATATACTCCCCTAATTTTCTCTATGCAAATAAGATGTTATTGAGTTGCAGCTACTTATAGTCTTTTGCTTAAGAGATGGGAAAATTGATTCTTATTTTGGCTCATCTCTCAGCTCGTCATCCCCTAAAGCCCTATCCAGAGCCATCTTGCCTGCCAGGCTGTAAGCTTCGGACAGCAAGGCAGTCAGATTGGACCTGCCTATGGCAATGGGAGAGTCTCCAAGCCGCTTCAAAACAGCATTTTCCACATCCGGACGCCGGGGATTGATCTGCAGTCCGGTCATGGCGGATCCCATCTGCCAGTATGACTCCAGGCACTCTTCCAGCGGCTTGACCTCCTCACTTTCGGAGAATCTCTGACCGACTTCTTCGGCCAATTGGCAGGCTTCCTGTCCCGCATACTGGCAGCGCAGGGCGCGCAGCTCCTCCATCAGCTCCTCCTTGCCTTTGCCCCGCAGCTTAAATATGAGAAAAGGATCCCGATCAAACTCCTCTGCCAAAAGAAAGTATACGGCAGCTATATGCTTGCAGGGATTGGACCAGTCAGGGCAGGTGCAATCGGTTTTCAGGTCAGCTTTTTTGCTGGGGAATAGCGATATTCCGGAATCGGAGAATGCCTCTTCGATATTCTGCGGCATCTGCCCGGAGAGCAGGTGTGCGGAGAATGCCGCCTTCTCAGACATAACCTTTTCCGCTTTATTCCATTGCTCAACGGACAGAGGCTTAAGCTTGATTGCAACCTCGTAGGGATTGGGAAATGTGCCCTGCACTTTTGCCCGGACGGACCCCTTCATAACATCGATGCAGATCACCTGCCCCTTCCGGGCATAGGACTTTCCCCGGTTTAGCCTGGCCCCCATATTGAAGGACTCCAGAACAGACACCCAGCGTTTGGACCACCAGGTCTCTCCGATACAGCCTCGCTTGCTCTTGGCCTTCAGGCCGTTTTTTACAGCCTTCGGCTCTGTCTTCTCATAATGCATCCAGTAGTAAGGGCTCATATTTTTAGCTCCCTTCCTCGTGCCGCAATGTGAATATCTGCCTCAAAGCATCATCAGACAGCTCGGTAAGCCACCCCTCGCCGCTGCCTATGACTGAATCGGCCAGAGACTTCTTCTGCTCGATCATTTCGTCTATTTTCTCCTCCAGGGTGCCCAGGCATACGAACTTGTGGACGAACACATTCTTCTTCTGGCCGATGCGAAAAGCCCTATCGGTTGCCTGGTTCTCCACAGCCGGATTCCACCAGCGATCGAAATGAAAGACATGATTGGCGGCGGTCAGATTCAGGCCAAAGCCGCCCGCCTTCAAGGATAGTATGAAGACAGGAGTGTTTCCTGCCTGAAAGCGGGCAATCATCTCCTCCCTCTTTGTCCGAGCAGTTCCGCCGTGCAAAAAGAGAGCCTCCAGGCCCATCTTCTCCTGAATGTGGTGCTTGAGCATGGTCCCCATGCCCGCAAATTGTGTGAATATCAGAGATCTGTCTCCCGATGCAGCAGTCTCATAGAGCATCTCATCCAGGCGGGCCAGTTTTCCCGATCTGCCGTCCAGGGAGCTGGCGTCCTGGAGGAAGAGAGCGGGATGGTTGCAGATCTGCTTGAGCTTGGTCAGGGCCGCCAGGATTTGGCCCCGCCTCTTTATGCCCTCAAGCTCTTCAATTTTGCCCAGCATCTCCTCGACCACAGCCGCATAGAGGGATGCCTGCTCTTCGGTCAGGTTGTAGTTGACCTTCATCTCCATCTTGAGGGGCAGGTCTCGTATGACTGCGGGATCGGTCTTGAGTCGGCGGAGGATGAAGGGCTGGATCACAGAGCGAAGGGCTGCAGAGCGCTCCTGATTTCTGTATTTTTCGATGGGCAGCGTGAACTGCTTTCGGAATGCCTCCTTTGAGCCCAGGTATCCGGGATTGAGAAAGTCCATGATGGACCACAGCTCCGAAAGTCTGTTCTCAACGGGTGTTCCCGTGAGGGCTATTCGGTTTTTGGCTTCCAGGCGCTTAATTGATTGGGTCTGCTGTGCTTCCTGGTTCTTGATGTTCTGCGCCTCGTCCAGGATCACATGGCTCCAGACAACGGCAGAAAGATCCTCTTCGTCCTTCGCCGCCAGGGCATACGTGGTTATGACCACATCCCGGCAGCGCGCCTCCTCCAGAAATTCGGAGCCGGAGAGCCTCTTCATGCCGTGGTGGGTGAGGACGGTCAGAGATGGGGCAAAGCGCCGGATCTCCCTGGCCCAGTTTCCAGCCACGGAGAGGGGACAGACGAGGAGTGCCGGGCCGGATGCATTTGCGTTGATATTCTTGCTCTTTTGATCTTTATCTTTAATTTTGATGAGAAATGCTATCAGCTCCACAGTCTTTCCCAGACCCATGTCATCAGCCAGGCAGGCCCCCAGCCCCAGGCTGTGCAGGTACTCCAGCCATGAGACGCCCCGGAGCTGATAAGGGCGCAGTCTGCCTTGCAGGCTTTCAGGCTGGAGTGCCGGCTCTATTTGAGAGTGAGGACGGGATAGAGCTGCTAGCATCTGCTCGATCTTTCCGGTTGCAGAGACTCCCAGGACGGGAAGGGCGGATCCGGCGTCTGGGAGTCGGCCTTGCGGGTCCAGCCCCAGCCGCATGGCCTCGGATAAGGGCATCTCATGGTCCTTTCTCTTCCGGAAGAAGGCGATGGCGGACTCGATGTCCTGGGATGACAGCTCAATCCACTCCCCTCTCACCCGAACCAGAGGCACTTTGAGGCGGGACAGCTCCATGAATTCAGCTTCGCTGAGCACATGCTCTCCCAAAGAGAGCTGCCAGTCGAATCTCACCAGGTCGTTCAGGCCGAGGAGAGCTGGCCCTATCCGGCCATCCTTTTTGGGTCTGTCCGACAGATGCAGTTTCACACCCAGACGGCCCGCCGGATGCTGCCACCAGGCGGGGAGCAGCACCCCAAAGCCATTCTGCTCCAGGAGGGGAGCCTTCTCCCTCAGGAAGGAGTAGGCCTCATCGGTGCTCATGGTCAGGCCGGAGGGCCTGGCAGTCTCCAGGCAGCGCTCCAGCATGGGAAAGACCCTCTCCGCCCGCCCAAGGTCCGCCAGGAGGTGCTCCTGCGGATTGGAGAGCCTCTTTCGCAGGAGCGTGAGGGCTCTAGATCTGGTACGCCAGACATCTTCTGCGGGGACGAGCAAGCTTCTGTCATCCTTTGCCTGCAGAAATATGCTCAGCCTCCAAAGGTCGTCATCTATGTCTGCAGGGGGAGCCTCCAGGCGAAAACAGGTTCTGAAAGCCACGTCCTCCGTCCGGGGATTGAGGGCATCCGTCCAGTCGTTGAGATCTTTGGCGAAGGCAAAGAGGTCTTTATCTACAGCCTTAAGTGCGGTATCATCAGGATTTTGGGCCAGGAGAGCCTTGAGAAACTGCTGGGCCAGGGCGCCATTCTTGGGCGGTCTACCCCGGCGGAGAGAGAGGATGCATTTGCCGTGAGATAGCGAGCTCCTGACCAGGCAGTCAACTGAAAAGTCCAGAAAGCTGTGTACCAACAGGCCGGGCGAAATGCTAAAGCCCTGGCTGCCGCCGGTAGAGCTGCCGGGACATGCCGTGCAGAGCGCCAGGCAGCCGGGGGGAATTGAGCTTGCGAAGGTCCTGCATCGCTCTTCGTCCCTTTCGTCAATTACGGCCTTCCAGTATGCTCTTTTCGACTCAGAGAGGGCGGGCACAAACTGTTGCCGTGCCACTAGCTCCAGGGCAAAGAGGCACAGTTGAGACCAGAAGAGGGTCGAGTCGGCATAAGCTGTGCCGGAGGGCGGCTGGGGTGCAATGGCGAGGAGCATCTCGACTGCCGTCGGGCCGTCCAGAGCCAGGGCGGGGACGGTGCACTCCAGAAGGCGGAGCGGCTTTTCCGGCGAGAAGTCCTCCCTCAATAGCCAGGGTGAGGGAAGAGGCCCGGCTGAGCCGGCGGGCAGGCGCAGGCAGAGGCGATAGCTCTTTGCTGCCGATCCTTTTTGGCGCAGGCCGGTGGGCAGTTGCCTCATCAGATCGCTCTGGGGGACGGCAAAGGGATGAGCAGAATCAGCGGGCGGATCTGTACGGCCCTTTCTCTTCTTTCCCCGTGCCGAGGAGGAGAGGGGCAGGCGAGAGGACTCGCCCCATATGTAGAATGCCCCACCGTCCCAGATGGAGTGAATGACCTGCATGTGATTTACTACCCGGAGGCAATCATGGCAATCTTTTCATATTCGAGCTGTTCTCCGGAGTGGGGCTGCTTGTCTTCATCCGGATAGCCGAAGGCGATCATGCACTCGACCCTGTAATTTTCCGGCAGGGATAGAGTCCTTTTGACGTAGTCCTCTGCCGACTCCCCGCCGTCGTGCTTTCTATTTCTGATCTGAATCCAGCAGGAGCCCAGCCCCAGGCTGCAGCCGGCAAGCTGCAGGATTATGGCGGCGATGGAGCAGTCCTCCACCCAGACATCCGTGTGCCCCTCTTCGGTGCAGACAACCACGCCCAGAGCCGCGCCCTTGAGAAAGCCGGAGCCGCTCTCCTTGGCCTGGGAGAGCTCCTCCAGCTTTGACCTGTCTGTGACAAAAGAAAAGCGCCAGGGATTGACGCCTCGCGAGGAGGGGGCGCGCAGGGCCGCCTCCTTTAGCAGATCGATCCTGTCCTCTTCAATTGGCCGGGCCTGGTACTTTCTGATGCTTCTTCTCGCTCTAAGGATATCAAGCATAACTATACTCCCTTACAATGTCTTCCTTCTATCATGCCATTGCCAATGCCATGTGACAGTGCCATGCACCATGCCTTCGTTCTGCGACCTGTACCACCTACACCGGGCTTATCGAGTAGCATGACACCGGCCGGTTGAATACTGTGTTTATGATGATGTTCCTCTTGGGCATCTTGGCAAAGCTGTTGGTGAGGCTCTTGTGCTCATTGGTCGACTCCAGAGATACCACCTTTGGCCTCTCTCCCGAATAGACGGCTGTGCCGTTGATGTTTCCCCGCGGGCTGTAGTCGCAGACCAGGATCTCGTAGCCGCTGGAGTTGTTCTTGGCGCAGCCCACCAACTCCGTCTCCTGCCATATCATCTGGGTGTAGTGGCTGACGTCCCCCGGATTGCCTGTGACGCTGACCGATGGGTATTCGCCGTTCAGAAAGTTCTTCTTCTCTGCCCCCCACTGGGAAACCTTCTGGGTCAGATTTCGATGCAGGCTGGCTGTGGCCAGGGCGATGTTCTGGCCGAATCCGGATTTGGGGCAGTGCTTCTGTCTTCCCTGAGCCAGTGTGGTGGCGGCATTGTAGTCTGCGCACTGCTGGGCCTGCCGGGAGAGGTTCTCAGACCAGTTGAGGG
>CAYQKI010000102.1:0-6651 GCA_964418105.1 uncultured Methanotrichaceae archaeon
CCCATTCGCGCCGTTCAGGTCTCCGATGTACCTGCCGCAGTGCGGGCACCTCTGATCTCCCTTGCGGCTCTCCTCCTTCCTCCTGGCCAGCACCTCGGCAAATCCGGAGGCTAAAACGCCCGTGGGCAGGGCGAAGAGGCCAATTCCCAGTATCACCACAATCGAGCCGATGAGCCTGCCCCAGTCGGTCACGGGATAGACATCACCATAGCCCACTGTGGCCAGGGTGACAATGCCCCACCACATGGCGGCAGGGATGCTGGCGAAGGCCTTGGGCTGGGCCTCGTGCTCCGCCTCGTACATGAGGCTGGAGGAGATGATGAGCAGTATGATGATGGCGAAGAACATGAGGAGCAGCTCCTCCTTCTTCAGCCGCAGCACATCAAGGAAGGTCTGAAGCGACTCGGAGTATCGGGCCAGCTTCAGTATGCGGAAGAGCCGGAAGAGGCGCAGAGCCCTCATGAACCTCAGGTCGGCGTAGACAAAGGGCAGATAGAAGGGCAGCACAGCCAGCAGGTCGACCAGAGCCATGGGTGTGATTAGATACCTGAGCCTGCCGGTAACTGGATGAGCAAATCGCGGATTGGCGGTGCAGGACCAGGCGCGCAGAATGTACTCGATGGTGAACACGGCCACAGAGAACACGTCGAAGGCATGGAAAAAAGCGGCATATCCGGCATAAATCCAGTCCACCGTCTCCAGGACCACGGCGACTACGTTCAACACAATCAGGCCCATTATGAACGGGTCAAAGTACCTGCTGTCCTCGTCTCCCGGCTCCAGTATGCCGTAGATGCGCGTCTTCAGATCCTGGCTCATGGCTCTGCCCCAGAACTGCCGTTCCGGATATAAATATCACGCCAGAGTCCATCTTAATATATCCGAACCTCCTTTTATTTTTGCTATGCTAGCCGCCTGCCTCCAGCAGCAAATAGAATCCTGCAAAACAGAGGACAACCTCTCCCGCGCTCTGCACCTGGCATGCGACGCCCTGGCCAGGGGAGCGAAGGTGCTGGCCTTCCCGGAGCTGTTCCTGACCGGCTTCTGCTACCAGCCGTCCTTGCAGTCCACCCCCGCGGCCAGTGATGGGCCGCCCTATCCCTGCCTCGACCCACTGCGCTCCATGGCAGCCGAGCACGACTGCCTCTTCATAGGCTCCATTCGAGACGGCCGGCAGAACCTGGGCTTCGCCCTGGATCGCGACGGCCTGAGCCTCCGCCCCAAGATCCATCCCTTCGGGGCGGAGAAGGAGCACTTTGACGGCGGAGACGCCATATCGCCCATAGAGACGCGCTGGGGCAGGTTGGGGCTGCAGATCTGCTATGACCTGCGCTTTCCCGAGGTGGCGCGATCGCTGGCCCTTCAGGGCGCTGATCTCCTGGTCACGGTGGCTGAATTTCCCGCCCTGCGGCGCGAGCAGTGGAGGACGCTGTGCCTGGCCAGGGCCATAGAGAATCAGGTGCCTCACCTGGCCTGCAACTGGGCCAGCGGCGGCGGCTCATTGATATGCAGCGCCAGAGGCGCCGTCCTGGCCGAGGCTGGGTCCGGAGAGCAGATCATCCGGGCAGAGCTGGACCCGGAGGAGGGCAATTCCTTCCGCCAGGAGTTCGACTGCCTGAGCGACCGGAGGCCGGAGTGCTATCAGGCACGCAGGGGCTGAGAGCATCAATGCCCTGACGAAGAACCTGCTGGTGAGCCGGTTTCGGAGCTATTACCTGGAATCCTCGCCGGAGGCTCCGCCTGATCTGCCCTCCCGCGAATGGGGCTTTCTGTTCTTCGATGACGGGGGCATGAGGCGACACCGCTCCTTCTACTCCCGGGGCGAGCTGGTGGACTATGTGCGCAGCATGGTGCCCCGCCACGTCTACCACTCTGCTGCCCACTACCAGCGCCCCGCTGCCCCCACCATGAAGGAGAAGGGCTGGCAGGGGGCAGACCTGATCTTCGACCTGGATGCCGACCACCTGAGAAATGCGCCCAAAAGCTACGGCGAAATGCTCTCCCTGGTCAAGGCCGAGACACAGAAGCTGCTGGCATTTCTTACGGCGGACTTTGGAATATCAGAAAAATTAATCAGCATAGCATTTTCCGGCGGCAGAGGTTATCATATCCATGTTCGCGACCCAAGAGTGTTTCCTCTGGGGGGGGATGAGCGCCGGGAAATTGTAGATTATTTGACGGGAAGAGGTCTTGACGTTGATAGATTGAGTTTTAAAGTTAGGATTTCTGGTGATGTCGGCGACGATAATGTGCGTGCGCTCAGGTGTCCTCCCGAAAATTCTCCCGGATGGGATGGAAGATTCAATATTGCAATAGTGAAGTTCGCCGAAGAAATTCAAAATATGGATGAAAAAAAAGCATTGGAAAGATTGACAAAGATAAAAGGAATAGGCAAATCTCGAGCAGCCGAATTTTACTGGCGAATAAAAAATGACAGAGCTTTAAATGACATACGCTCCGGCAACCTGGATAGCGTAAAAAATGTTCAATTGATTTGGCCTTATGTTATCAAGAACTATCTAGCGGATCAATTCGTAGAAGTGCTCGGCGGCGAGACCGACGAGCCGGTCACCGCAGACGTGCGCCGGCTGATCCGCTGCCCGGGGAGCCTGCACGGCGGCTCGGGGCTGCGCGTGACTGCCCTGTCCCTGCGCGACCTGGAGGACTTTGATCCCCTGCATGACGCCGTGGTCTTCGGAGATGAGCCCCTGCCCCTGCAGATGCTCCGGCCCTTTAAAACCGAGATGAAAGGGGTGAGATATGATCTGGCGGAGGGCCCGGAGGAGCTTCCCGCCTGCGTCGCCATCTTTCTCATGGCGCGGGGCGCGGCTCTGGCGCGTGCCAGGTGAGCAACTGATAAATCTATATATTATTCGATCCGAAGTAATGGACCGCGCGAAGAGGCAGAAGGTGGGATAACTGGATCTGGCCAACGCGCTCCGGGAGGAGCGCAAATCCGCGGAGCTTCAGCATCTGGACAGGGACTTCTACCGGCAGGTGGGTGTCTATCTGGCCAACCTGGCGCAGGAGCTCTCATCAGTAGAGGACACCTTCAGCGTAGAGGCCCAGATCCTGCAGGACACACTGAAGAGCGAGAGGAACAGCATCAGCAAGCTGCTCGACCAGAGGGTCAAGAAGATTGTGCGCCGGGCTTTACGCAGCGCCCGCTCCGCCTCCAGGGAGGAGGTCCTGCCCGGCATGACCGAAGAGGAGGAGGAGATCTACCGGCAGATGCTCTCCGCCATTGCCACCGGCCGCGAGAACATCCTGGCCCGCGTCTCCCAAACCGAAAAGCCGCCGGGAGGCAGGAGGGACATATGCCGGGATTACCAGGTCGTGCGGCTGCTGGATAGCGTCCCTGAGTTCGTAGGAGTCGACGGGAGAAACTACCTTCTCGGCAAGGATGATGTGGCTGTGATCCCCGCCGTCCATGCCAGAAATCTGCGCAACAGGAATCTGGCAACTGAAGTAAATATGCGGGATTAGTCTGCTGTGATTTAAATCCACTCCAGATTATTTTGGAATCTGTTCCTCATTATTTCACTCATCGACGGATAAGGTGTTCATCCAACTTCATAGGAGAAAACCTTTAAGACAACAGGACCATCCTCAGGCGATGAGCGAGATTGCCTCGATGCTGGTGACTCACCGCAAAGCCTCCATTGATGAGATCGAGAAGGCCTGGCACGGAGATGTGGAGACCCTTCTCAGGTGGGTGGCCTCACAGGAGCGAGTGCAGGAGTGCGCCGTTCTCAAGACGTGCAACCGTGTCGAGATTTACATCGTCAGCGAGCGCGGCGAGAAGGTGCTCTTTGATCTGGCAAAGAAGGCGCGCGTCTCTTCACGCATAATCGATTTTCATGACCACGACGAATCCCTCCTTCACCTCCTGCGCCTGGCGTCGGGACTGGAGTCCATGATCATCGGCGAGGACCAGATTCTGGGCCAGATGAAGGAGCTCATCCAGATGGCTGCAAAGGCGCAAACAACAGGGTGGATGCTGGATACCGCCTTCAAGAAGGCCATCGCCGTCGGAAAAAGGGTGAGGAAGGAGACCTGCATCAATGAGAGATCCATATCTGTAGGTTCGGCAGCCGTCGACCTGGCCCAGGAGATCCTGGGGGACCTGGCGGGAAGGTCGGTCCTGGTGATTGGGGCCGGAGACACGGGTGAGCTGATATCGCGGGCTCTGCTGGCCAAGGACATAGGCCAGCTCGCCGTCACCAACAGGACCTACAGCTCTGCCCTCTGTCTGGCTGAGTGCCTGGGCGCAGAGGCGGTTCCCTTTGACGAGATGAAGGCGCGCCTGCACACGGCTGATGTGGTTATAAGCGCCACCTCCGCGCCCCATTACATTCTGCTCAAAGAGGACATAGAGAAGGCCATGGCAGGAAGAGACAGCAAGCTGCTCATCATAGACATCGCCAACCCCAGAGATGTGGATGAAGCGGCGTCAGAGGTTCCCGGCGTGCAGTTGCATAACATAGACAGCCTGAAGAATATCAGCAACGAGAACATGAAGCAGAGGATGGCGGAGGCCAGCCGGGTCGAGGCCATAATCGACGAAGAGATGCAGTTGCTCAAAGCCAAATACAAGAGAAAGCAGGCAGAGGATCTTCTGGCCATGATGTACTTCAACGCCGAGATCATCAAGGACCAAGAGGTCAAGAGGGCTATGAACAAGCTCTCCGCCAGGCACACCCTGGGCGATATCGAGCAGCAGGTGCTGCGGGACATGAGCCACTCCATTGTCAACAAGCTCTTCTCAGAGCCCACAAAAGTGCTCAAGCAGGCGGCGGAGGATGGCAATGCGGAGATTTTGGAGGCGGCATGCGAGCTGTTCCGCCTGGAGGAAAAGAAATGAGGAGAATGAGACGGCTGAGGACGCCGGGCATACGCGAGATGGTGGCCGAGACCACCATATCCCCCAAGAATTTGGTGCAGCCCATCTTCGTAGATGAGAGAATATCCCGGCCCCAGGCCATTGAGGCCATGCCGGGCCAGTTCCGCCAGAGCCTGGAGAGCCTGCCGGCCCTGGCCGGGACACTGGAGGATCTGGGTGTGCCTGCGATACTTTTATTCGGGCTTCCTGCCAATAAAGACGAGGTTGGCTCGGCAGCTTACGATGATCAGGGCATTATTCAGAAAGCCGTGCGCACGGTCAAGGAGAATACCGGCCTGATAGTCATAACCGACCTGTGCCTCTGCGAGTACACCAGCCACGGCCACTGCGGCCTGGTTCGGGGCGAGAAGGTGCTCAATGATGAAACCCTTCCCCTTCTGGGAGAGACGGCCGTCAGCCACGCTGCCGCCGGCGCTGATATCGTTGCTCCCAGCGGCATGATGGACCACATGGTGGCCGCCATTCGCGCCGCACTTGACATGGACGGCTACACGGACACGCCCATACTCTCCTATGCCGCCAAATATGCATCCACCTTCTACGGGCCTTTTCGCGAGGCGGCTGAGTCCGGCTACTCATTTGGAGACCGCAAAGGATACCAGATGAATCCCGCAAATTTTGCCGAAGCCCTCTGGGAGGTTCAACTGGACATAGAGGAAGGCGCGGACATGGTCATGGTCAAGCCGGCCATGCCCTACCTGGACGTCCTGCGGGCGGTAAAGGACATGTTCGGCCTGCCCACTGCCGCCTACCAGGTCTCCGGGGAGTACTCCATGATCGCTGCCGCGGCAGAGAGGGGATGGCTGGATGAGAGGGCGGCATTCATGGAGGCTCTGACCTGCATCAAGAGGGCGGGGGCTGATATGATCATCACCTATTATGCCCGGAAATTTGCAGAGATATACGGGGCATGAGACAGATCAATTTAAGGGGCACCTGGATTATCGAGCAGACATCCTTTGCACCGCCCCCAGGTCAGGGAAGAGGTTATAAACCAATTATTACCTGCTCTAGGTCTAAGAGGCAAAAAAGATATAACATAGGAACAAGAGTGGATGAGGCTGCTTGACGGCGTGTCTAATGTATCCTGGAGTGGCCTGGAGGCTCTGCCCCCGGCCTGAATGCGATTTATTCGCTTCTCTTGGCAAAAATGCGCAAGATAGTCTGTTGCGGCAATCCATGATCCAAATTGAAGTTTGAGAGATGATAAGAAGTGAAGATGCCAAAAAAGCTTAACGCTTACTGTCCGTTCTGCAAAAAACACACCCCCCAGACAGTGGAGCGGGTGAGAAAGGGCCGGGCTTCCACTCTGACTCATATCACGAGGCAGAAGCAGCGGGCCAATGGAATAGGAAATCAGGGCAAGTTCTCCAAGGTGCCGGGCGGAGACAAGCCGGTCAAGAGGCTGAACCTGCGCTACCGATGCAACACCTGCAAGAAGGCCCACAACCGTGCAGGCTTCAGGGCCGGCAAGTTCGATCTGGTGGAGGGATAAATCTGTCCGCCAAATTCGTCAAAGTAAAGTGCAACGACTGCGAGAATGAGCAGGTCATATTCGCCCATGCCTCCACCGTCGTCAAATGCCTGGTCTGCGGGCGCACTCTTGCAGAGCCCACCGGCGGCAAGGCCGAGATCAAGACAGCCGTAGTTGAAGTATTAGAGTGATCTGTAATGCAACGTGAGGGCTGGCCAGAGCCCGGATCTCTAGTCGTCTGCACCGTGACTCAGGTAGTGGACTTCGGAGCCTT
>CAYQKI010000103.1:0-6582 GCA_964418105.1 uncultured Methanotrichaceae archaeon
TGCGCCCCTCCATCACCCTGGAGTCCGGCCAGAGGAGCGAGGACGACCTCACCCACAAGCTGGTGGACATCATCAGGATCAACCAGCGCTTCCAGGAGAACCGCGAAGCTGGCGCGCCGCAACTGATCATAGAGGACCTGTGGGAGCTTCTTCAGTATCATGTCACCACATTTCTGGACAACACCGTATCCGGCGTTCCGCCGGCCCGGCACAGGAGCGGCAGGCCGCTAAAGACTCTCTCCCAGAGGCTGAAGGGCAAAGAGGGGCGCTTCCGGGGCTCCCTGTCCGGCAAGCGCGTCAACTTCAGCGCGAGAACCGTCATCTCTCCCGATCCCAACCTATCCATCGGCGAGGTGGGCGTTCCCCTGGAGGTGGCCATGGAGCTGTCCGTGCCCATGATCGTCAACGTCCGGAACAAAGAGATAGTCAAGACGTTTGTGCGCCGCGGCCCCGATCGACATCCGGGCGTCAATTATGTCACCCGCCCTGACCTGAGAAGGGTCAAAGTGACCGACAAGAACTGCGAAGAGGTGGCAGAGCAGATGGACATCGGCTGGAAGATAGACAGACAACTGGCCGACGGCGACATAGTGCTCTTCAACCGCCAGCCCTCCCTGCACAGGATGTCCATCATGTCCCACCGGGTGCGGGTCATGCCCTACAAGACCTTCCGGCTCAACCCGGCGGTCTGTCCGCCCTACAACGCAGACTTTGACGGGGATGAGATGAACATGCACGTGCCCCAGACCGAGGAAGCGCGGGCTGAGGCCGAGATTCTGATGCGGGTCCAGGAGAACATCCTCTCCCCCAGGTTCGGCGGCCCCATCATCGGCGGCATCCATGACTATGTGACCGGATCGTTCCTTCTCACCCACGGCCGAAAGCCCATCCGCCGCCAGGAGGTGATGGAGCTTCTCAAGAAGTTCGACATAACGGAGCTTCCCGAGCCGGAGGGGGAGAATGATGGAAGACCCTACTGGACGGGAAAACAGGTATTCAGCCTGATCCTGCCCCGCGGCCTGAATCTGTCCTTCAAAGCCGACTTCTGCTACAATTGCGACGTCTGCCGCGGCCCTGATTGCGAGAACGACGCCTACGTGGTCATAGAGGACGGAAAGCTGCTCAAAGGCACCATCGACGCCGAAGCAGTTGGCGCCTTCAAGGGCAAGATCACAGACAGAATCATAAAAGAGTACAGCCCATCCGTGGCCAGCGAGTTTCTGGACAGGATGACCCGCCTGGCACTGCGCGGCATCATGCATGCTGGATTCTCTTTCGGCATAGATGACGAGGACATTCCCCAAGCAGCGGCGGAGCAGATTGAGGAGACCACCCGGACGGCTCGCGAGAAGAGCCAGCAACTTATCGAAGCCTACAAGGCAGGAGAGCTTGAGCCCCTGCCCGGCCGCACCCTGGATGAGACCCTGGAGATGAGGATCATGCAGACCCTGGGCAAAGCCAGGGATACAGCAGGCAAGATCGCAGGACGGTACCTGGGACTGGATAACTCCGGCGTGGTTATGGCCGTAAGCGGCGCCCGCGGCTCCATGCTCAACCTCACCCAGATGGCAGCCTGCGTCGGTCAGCAGTCCGTGCGCGGAGAGCGCATCATGCGCGGCTATGCCGGCAGGACGCTGCCCCACTTCCAGAGGGGTGACCTGGGGGCAGAGGCTCACGGCTTTGTGGAGTCGAGCTACAAGGACGGCCTGAACCCCACCGAGTTCTTCTTCCACGCCATTGGCGGTCGCGAAGGCTTGGTGGACACGGCTATCAGGACATCCCAGAGCGGCTACCTGCAGCGGCGGCTGGTCAATGCCCTGCAGGACCTGGAGGTCAAGTATGACGGTACAGTCAAGGAGACGAGAGGCATGATCGTCCAATTCAGGTACGGAGAGGACGGAGTGGATGCCTCCAGGAGAGACTACGCCAGTACGGACAATGCAAAGCGCATCATCAAGAATGTGCTCAAGAAGGAGTCGGCATGATCCTCACGGAAAAGGATATCCTGGAGAAGCTGGAAGGCCTGGACCTTCCCGAGAGCATTAAGCAGGCCATGCTGGGCGAACTCAAGGACGCAGAGGTCACTGATGAGCAGATGGAAGAGATCGTCTCCCAGGTCCTCTCCGATTACCAGCATTCACGTGTGGAGCCCTGCGAAGCTGTGGGTGTGGTTGCCGCTCAGTCCATCGGCGAGCCTGGCACGCAGATGACCATGCGTACCTTCCACTACGCCGGTGTGGCTGAGATCAACGTAACACTGGGCCTGCCCCGGCTCATTGAGATAGTGGACGCCCGGAAGATTCCCTCCACGCCCACCATGACCATAAAGCTTAATCAGGATTATGCCCACGACCGAGATCTGGCCAGAGAGGTGGCCTGGGCCATCGAGTCCACATCCATCCTGCACCTGGGGTCGATTGCAACCGACCTCGCGGAGATGAATGTCATAATCGAGCTGAATGCCGGCGCGCTCGAGCAGCGCAAGATCACGGCGGAAGAGGTGGCGGCAAGGCTCAAGGAGGAGACGGGCCTCTCCGTGGATCAGAAGGAGACGCTTCTGGTGATGGCTCCCGAGGAGCCCTCTTACCGGGAGCTATTGCAACTGGTGGAGAAGATCAAGAGGATCTCCCTCAAGGGCGTGGAAGGCATCAAGCGGGTGGTCATCAGAAAGGAGGGCGATGAGTATATACTCTACACGGAAGGCTCATCGCTCAAGAAGGTCATGCAGTTTGATGGAGTTGACCCCACTCGCATCAAGACCAATAACATCAACGAGATCGGAGAGGTGCTGGGCATCGAAGCAGCACGAAACGCCATCATCAATGAGGCTACGGACACCCTGCGCGAACAGGGCCTCTCAGTGGATGTAAGGCACATCATGCTGGTAGCCGATATCATGACTGTGGATGGAGAGGTCAAGCAGATCGGCAGGCACGGCGTCTCTGGCGAGAAGGCCAGCGTGCTGGCCAGAGCTGCCTTCGAGGTCACAGTCAACCACATCCTGGATGCGGCCATCCGGGGTGACATAGACGACCTCCGGGGCGTAACTGAAAATGTAATCGTAGGCCAGCCCATACAACTGGGTACAGGCGACGTGACGCTGGTGGCAAGCAAGAGATGAGGTAATAACGATGATAAACATAGATAGAGCATTGAGAAGCTGCATAAGAACTGGAAAAGTGATGCTGGGATCAAATAGCACTGTGGAAGCAGGGCTTGGCGGACAGGCAAAGCTGATAGTATTCGCTGTGGACTGCCCGGCCGAAGTCAAGGCGCAACTGGATACCATGGACATTCCCGTCTACGGCTACCAGGGAATGGGCAAGGACCTCGGATCTGCCTGCGGAAAACCCTTCTCCGTGGCCGCCTTGGCCATAATCGAGCCAGGGGACTCGGAGATAATGGCACTGCAGCGCGAGATTCGGGGTGTTGAGGCATGAGTGAGTTCAAGCTCACCACCGAGGGAATCAGATATATTGCGCTCTTCGAGAGCCTTACCGGAGGCATGGCCAGGGACTGCATTGTGGATGAGGAGAACGGCCGCATCATATTCGTCATAAAAAAAGGTGATATGGGGGCAGCCATAGGCCGGAAGGGCTCGAACATCAACCGGGTGAAAAAGTCAGTGGGAAAGCAGATCGAGATCGTCGAGTACAGCGACGATGTCAAAGAGTTTTTGGAGAACCTCTTCCAGCCGGCGGCCATAAAGAATGTGATGGTAGTCAATAAGAACAATAAGCGATTGGCTTATGTAGAGGTAGCAAATAAGGACAAGGGCATTGCCATCGGCAGAGATGGCCGCAACATATTAAAGGCCAAGATGCTTGCGCAGAGGCATCATGGCGTTGATGATATCATAATTCAATGAAGGATTGCAATTTACTCAAGGTGAAATGAATGGGAAATGGAATCTATGCCGCCAGGAAACTGGAGAGTGATAGGAAGACGCTCCGGTGGAGCTATCCCAAGTATATCCGCAGGATGTCGGGCAGCAAGATAAAGGCTGACCCCCTGAGTGGAGCGCCCATGGGAAGGGGAATAGTTCTGGAGAAAGTGGGAATTGAGGCCAAGCAGCCCAACTCGGCCATAAGAAAGGCCGTGCGCATTCAACTGATTAAGAACGGACGGCAGGTCACTGCCTTCGCGCCGGGCGATGGGGCCATCGGATTCATCGATGAGCACGATGAGGTCACAGTTGACCGCATTGGCGGACGTCAGGGACGCTCCATGGGAGATATTCCCGGAGTTCGCTTCAAGGTCATCGCCGTCAACAATGTCTCCCTGCTGGAGCTGGTCAGGGGAAGAAAGGAGAAGCCGGTGAGGTAATTACTATGAAGCTATTCGGCAAGTGGGACCCAGCGGAGGTCGAGGTTACTGACCCGAGCATCAAAGGCTACATGAATCTGGCTTCCAAGGCGGTCATGCACTCGGGCGGAAGGCATGCCAAGCAGCAGTTCAAGAAGTCCGAGCAGCACATTGTAGAGCGCCTGGTCAACAAGATGATGAGAAAGGAGAGGAACACCGGCAAGAAGCTCAAGGCCTACGGCATAGTTGAGGGGGCCTTTGACATTGTGGCTAAGAAGACCAAAGAGAATCCGCTCTCTGTTCTGGCCAGGGCCATATCCAATGCCGGGCCGCGGGAAGAGGTTGTCAGGCTCAAGTACGGTGGCATCACTGTGCCCAAGGCCGTGGATACCGCACCGCAGAGACGGGTGGACACCGCCCTCATGTTCATAACCAAGGGCGCACGCGAGGCGTCCTTCAAGAAGACCAAGACTGCGGAAGCAGCCCTGGCAGACGAGATCATCTCTGCCGCTGGCCGCGACGTCAAGAGCTACGCCATCAACCACAGGGACAGCGTGGAGCGCGTGGCCAAAGCCGCCAGGTAAGGCCGGCCTATTCGAGAAGAGATAGGCGCGGGAAAGAAGACGCGCCTATTGAATCTATTTTTGGTTCAGATTGCTGTTTTGCCGGCGACTTCAGAACTTGTGGGATCGGTCCGGGAGTGACAGAAATCTAACAACGTGTCTCTTTTCCCAGCCCCCTCATTGGCTGCTCATACGCCTGCGCCCCTGTCCTCGCCCGTCCGCGCGCCCGCGAGGCTGTCCGCACAGCAGGCGCTGGCAGATCACATGCCCGGGCAGGCAAAAAATCCATCAAATCATAGCCTTCCTATGAGCCGCATGCCCAATCTCATCCCTGGAGCCTCAATCAGGTGGTATGTCAATAGAGATATTGGGGTTACTATTATCAGGGTAATCAGTACGCAGAGGAGCAGGCAGAGGTCAGAGGAGCCGATATGGCTGTAGAGATATCCATAGAGGGGCTTCAGGGGATCTACGAAAAAGGGATGGACAAGATAAAGGCTGTAGCTTATGGTCCCGAAAAACCTGGTGAATTCATTTACTATGAGCCTGTTTTCGGGCAGCAGCGAAAGGGAGAGCGTCATAAGCGCGAAGGCTATGCTGCTCATGCCCTTCCAGGCAGTGAGCAGACCCAGCGGCTCATAGAGAGAAGATAGCCAGATATTTAAAGAAAGGTTATTTATGAATACAAATAATATAATTAATGATATTGATAATGCAACTGCACCGACCGGCGTTCGGTATCCCCCCTGAGGCGAGGGAGGCGGGACTTATAAATCTGATAGCAAAGTATCCCCAGGGGGAATATGCAGGCCCAGACAAGCACGCTTAGGGCGGCTATCCCCCGCAGGGCATCGATATAGGCCAGATTCCCTGCTTTAGCCCCTGATCCTATCATATTCAAATCACGAAATGGATTTCTGTTTTATCTTTTTTAAGTAGTTGTTGGGCCGAACCTCTGCCTGGAATCTGCATCATATCCATGCCATTCCAGTCAATTTTATATCTCATCCAGTACATAAACAACTGTCATTCAATAGCATTCGATTGCATCACTCAATTAAGCGGTAGTGACACCAATGAAAATCGTTCAGGTTGAAGACGTAAAGAGCAAGCCCAATCCCCACGGAGTGGACGCCAGGGGCATCAGCGACACGGAGAGCGCCCAGGTGGTACACATCACCCTGAAGCCCGGGGAATTCTTGAAGAAGCACATCACGCCGGTGGACGTGGTCTTCTACGTTCTGGAAGGCCGGGGCGTGGTGGAGATAGGCGAGGAGAGGGCCTCAGTAGAAGCGGACACGCTGATCGAGAGCCCGGCAAAAATACCGCACCGCTGGATCAATGAGAGCGAGGGGCTTGTCAGGATACTGGTGGTCAAGACCCCCCGGCCTAAAGAAGCGACGAAGATGCTTTGATAGAGAAGCTGATGCTGTACGCCCGAACCGAAGAGGAGGTGCTCTACCGGGCGGCAATTCTGGTCGGCGAATATCTCAAAGGGAGGATGGAATAAATATGGATTACATTTTAGAGGAGAACAAAGAGCTGGTGCGCCGCTTCTTTGCCCTGGGGCCTTCTCAGGGAGATTTGCAGGCTGCAAGCGAGCTGCTGGCTGAGGGATTCACATTGCATGTGCCCCTGCCCTGCTCGCCCGGCCAAAATGGCATGATCGAGGTGATCGCTGCCTGCCGGGCGGCCTTCCAGCATCTGAATGTGA
>CAYQKI010000104.1:0-6538 GCA_964418105.1 uncultured Methanotrichaceae archaeon
TGGGACCTGATCCAGAGCTTGAACATGGGATAGATGGCCGTCTCGCTGGTGGGCCGCAGGGCGAGCTTGACGTCCAGGGGAGCCGTGCCGCCGCAGGTCACCCAGTATACCTCGTCCTCGAAGCCCTTGATGTGCTGGGCTTCCTTCATGAACTCGTTCTCAGGGATCATGAGGGGAAACTGAGTCTCCTGGTGATCTGGATCGAGCAGCTCCCGGATGATGCTGTAGACATTCTTTCTGATGGCAAAGCCGAAGGGAAACCAGACGCACATGCCCTTTACAGGATAGCGGTTATCGATTATCTCCGCAGTCATGAGCAGTTCATGGTACCATTCGCTGAAATCGTCCTTGGCGGGGAGCTTGGCTTGCGCTTGCTTGCCCTCCTTGGCCTTGGATTTGGGATTCGTTGTATTCTTGGAATCGGTCATGTAACCACCGATATAACCCTGGGGGTGATAAAAGTTTCAATGGCCGCGGCCAGGAATAGCAGGGGCGTGACATACCTGATGAGAAGATGCACCGCCTGCCTGATCTCCCCGGCCAGATCAGCCTCCACTTTGGCAAAAGTGAGGATCAGCAGATATCCCAGGCGAAAGCCCACGGCTATGCTGACCAGCACCACAGGAAGCTCGATTATGCCGTGGGGCAGAATGCCGGCCAGGAGCATGATATGGCCCGCCTTCTGCACCGCCCCGTAGGCCACAATGCCCAGCAAAAAGCCGTTGCTGGTGGCAGCCAGCAGGGGCAGGATGCCCATGCCCACTCCGAAGAGCATGGCCATGGCAGATGTCATGAGGTTTTTGAGGAATATTATTATCATTATGGCAAGTGGCGGCTGATCGAGGATCAATGCGATGAGCTTCTCCAGATCCGCGGTCTGCAGGGCGGCGAATTCCGGATCAGTGCCCGCCACATGATAGCCCAAGACGGCAGAGATGGAGAACGCGAAGACGGAGAGGAAAATGAATATGCAAATCGATTTCAAATAGGCCCAGTCATCCTTTGCCGACAAATGATATCTCCCCATAGAGTTGGCTAGCCGCCTTTATTTAAGCCTGCCGCGGCCTTCCTGGCACCAGATCATGCATCAGGGCCACTCTCATGCCCCGCGCAGGAAGTACAGGCCGAAGCACACCAGGAAGACGCCGCATGCCGCCAGGATCCTGCGGTAATTTCCCTGGGAGAGCACCGCCCTCCCCCGGTCCAGGCTGACCGACACCACAGTGTACCATCCAAAGTCAGCCCCCCAGTGGCCGATCATGAATATGGCAGCCATAAAAGCCCCTGCCTGCAGGCCGGAGAGCAGCAGAGCGCTTCCCACCGACAGCCACCAGATCCAGAAGTAGGGATTGGCGGCGCTGGTGATCAGCCCGGCCAGATAGGCATTGCCGGACAGGCCCCCGGCCGGCGCCACCAGGGAGGCCCTTTTGCTGCCCAGCAGAGTCAAGATGCCGAAGGCTATCAATGCCAGGCCGCCGGCCAGAGATATGGCGCGGGTGTGAGCCAGCATGGCGTCGGCCAGGCCTCCCAGTATCAGCAGAAAGATCAGCGTTTCCAGAAAGGCATGGCCTGCCGCCACTTTAGGCCCGGCCTTCCAGCCGTCCTGGAGGGATGTGTTGACAGTGGCAACCAATGTTGGCCCTGGAGCGAGCGCACCGGTAAGGCCTATGGCAAAGGCCGCAGCCAGCATCTGCACCATCTCGTACATATTTTATCTCCATCAAATCCATTGAGCCAGCCGGTAAAAGAGCTTTTGCTCTGGCAAAGAAAGGACAGCCAAAAACGCTGGCCTCACGAATGGAGGCAAAGTGGACAGGTCGGGATTTGAACCCGAGGCCTCTACCATGCCAAGGTAGCGATCTTCCAGCTGATCTACCTGCCCAGCAGGACTGAAGGTAAGCAGTACCCCATTTAAACATGTCGGTAGGATGGTGCCGCAAGGCCGCCCAGGGCAGCCATTTCACTGCCCTGGGGGAGAGGCCAGCCGTTCTCCGGCGCGAAGCCGCCCAAAAGCTATATCTTCCCATCGAGAATGTGGGCGGCTATCATGAGTGAGACCATAAAGCCCGCCGTCGTCGTCGCCATTGTCATCGCCCTCCTGTTCCTGCTCGCCGCCGGATGCGGCCAGGCGGAATCGAGCGCCGAAATAAATATATCAGGACTTGCTGGCCCGGTCTGGACAGCTGCGTCCTTTATGCCCTTCTTTGCGGCTGCAATTGATGCAAATGATACAAATAATACCACAGACTCCCAGCCCCTGATTCTTTCGTCGGCCCTCTTTTGGCAGCAGTTGCATCCGCTGGCATGGCAGAACGGCACAGGCTACTTCCATCCCATAATGGCCAAATGGGAGCAGTTCAGCTTTTATCTGCCCATGCCCGGCCGCGAGGAGCTCCCCGGCAAATATGGCAAAGGAGCTAACGCGACTGATGCCACTCTAAATGTTGAGGGAAATGCCACATCTGCAGACTACAGCACGACCTCCATCAGGCAGTTTGCCACTCATGACGGATACTATGCCGGAGTCGAAGAGCATGACGACCCGGACCGCATGGGATTGAATCGCTTCCTGGAGGACGACGAGCCGCCGAACAGGCCGCTGCTTTGATTGTGATGCCAAACTATCGGCTCTTCGCTATTTCCTGTGTTTATTAACACCTCGTCTCTGTGAGTCCTCTGTGCGCTTCTAGTTTCTCTGTGGTGGCCGCTCGTGGTTATCTGGTGTAACCGATGGCTAACGACGTTTTCACCACAGAGGCACAGAGGACATGAAATAGCGAAGAATCCAAAATGTTTATAAATAATAATGATAGTAGTAGATAGATTATTTAGTTAAAAATTGAGCTGGTGAACACAATGGACGAAAAGGCAATCAAGGAATATAAGGAGTCAATGCCCAGGGGAGCGAGCATCGAGGAGATGTTCTCCCGGGGCAGGCCTGGAGAGCTGCTGGCTGATGCCAGGCAGAAGCTATCCCAACTGGACAGAGGTCAGTACGATGCCTGGAAGAAGTCTCCCTTAAAAGCCCTGTCGGGCTATGACCCGACCGCCTATGAGCAACTGATGGCCGTCGGCTACGATCCCACTCTGCACGAGCTTATGGGAATCATCCACCTCAAGCTTCCCTATGGCTACGGCGGACCGTGCCCCACATCAATTGGAAGCATAATGTATGTCAGGTCCTATATCGATCTGACCGGAGACGGCGACTTTCTCGACCCCATGGAGGATCAGGGCAGCGCCAGGGGCCATGTCTACGATCCAGATGCAGCAAATCAGAACAGACTGCCTCTGGAGTATGCCGTCTCCAGGAGGATAATCCTCCGCCCGGCGGTCATGGACCTCTTGGAGAAGAAGTGCGAAGTTCGGCGGATGAGAGCCATTTTATCCTGGAATGTCGAGCCGGCGGGAGGAAATCCCAACTGGATTCCATTTTGGGGAAATGTCCTGAACACCTGGATCAGATTCCATAGATGACTACTGCAGATAATTGTCTATGCTGGTCAGCTTGTCCACATCGCTTTTGCTGATGCTCGACTCCTGCACCACCTTCTCCTGGACCTCGATGGGGGCATGGCTTCGCAGAGCCAGGGCCAGGCAGTCGGAGGGCCGGGCATCTATCTCATTTTGCCCCCGCTCGCTCTTCAGGGTGAGGCGGGCATAATAAACGCCCTGGTCCAGATCGTCTATGAGCACATTGGTGATGCTGGCGGAGAGGCACTCCAGAACGGATATGAACAGGTCGTGGGTCATGGGCCGGGGGGAGAGCTCTCCGGAGAGGGCATGATGAATGGAGATGGCCTCGGACAGCCCCACGAATATGGGCACTATCCTTGCCCTATCATCCTCTAGAAGGACCACAGGTGCGGGGGAGCTGCCCTCCGATTCGGCGATATAGACTCCTTTCACTCTGACGGGGATGGGCGCCTCCATAGCATCACCAACTTCACTCATCTTATAAAACTCCGGCGATCTAAATCCTTCAAGACTGTCCGTGCAGGCCTATGCCGATCCGGACACAGATGCCCTCGATGTCCCAGTCTTTAACCAGCTTTCCACCAAGCTCCAGGCCCAGCCCCATCTGGAAATCGGCAGCCCTGACCTCACCAGCTATGTACTTATCCATCTTGGTAGCGAGGTCAAGTATGGGCTTGCTCTCGATGTCCACCACCGCCCGGATGGGGTCCTCTACGCGAAGGTCCATCTCCTTTCTCATGTCCTGGATGCGGCGGATGATCTCCCTGGCATAGCCTTCCGCCTCCAGCTCCGGCGTAAGTGTGATGTCCACATAGACAAAGCCCTTTGAAAACTCGGCCGCAGGCAAATTCTGTGGCGCCAGCTCCTTGATCTGCACCATCTCCGCTGTGATCTTGTACTCCTTTCCGGCATGAGAGACTGTGGCCTCGCCGCAATTGCAGTCCAGTTGGCTTTTGACCAGAGCAGCGTCCGCCTCGGCGATGGCTGCCACCACCGCCTTGGCCTCGCCCTTGTAGACCGGCCCGATCTTCTTGTGCACCGGAGCCATCTCCAGGTCCATGTGAGGCTTCTCGCCAGCAGAGAGCACTGTGATCTTCTTTGCATTGGTCTGGCCCTTGAGGACGCTCTCCAGGCCGCCCAGATCCACCGCCTCCTTGGAGGGAGCGATGACTATCTCGGATACCGGCCAGCGCAGCTTTCTGCCGCCCTTCTGCCGGGCGTTGGATGCCGCCATGGCCACCTCTCTGACCAGGGCCATGCTCTCCTCCAGGCGCCTGTCTATGCGGCCCTCGTCGGCCCGCGGCCAGTCGCACATGTGCACCGAGGCGATAGGCCCGTCCCGCCCCACGCCCTCAGACAGCCCAACCACGAGGTTCTGGTAGATGGCTTCGGAGAAGAAGGGGGTGAAGGGGGCCATGATCCGGCAGAGCTTGACCAGCACCTCATAGATGGTGGCATAAGCGGCCAGCTTGTCGGGGTCGTCCTGCTCGATCCAGGTGCGGGGGCGCACCAGTTGGATGTACCAGCGGGAGAGGTCCTCCAGTATGAAATCGGATATGGAGCGCACAATGCGGTGCAACTGGTAGCCCTCCATCTCGGCGGTGACCTCAGATGCCAGGCTGTTTACCCGGGAGAGAATCCAGCGGTCCTCCGGGCGCAGGCTCTTCTCCCAGGCGGCCAGATCTGCCTTTTTGGCATCAAAGCCGTCCAGGACCATGTAGGGCAGGGCAAAGCGGTAGGCATTCCAGTAGATGTTGAGCATGCGGGCGGTGTTCTCGACCGCCTCCCAGGAGAAGTGCAGGTCCTCCCAGGGGGCATTGGCTCCCAGAACATAGAAGCGCAGGATGTCGGCTCCGAACTTTTCCACGACCTCTTCCGGCTGGACGATGTTGCCTATGCTCTTGCTCATCTTCCGTCCCTGGTCGTCCAGGGTGAAGCCGTGCATGAGGACGCTCTTGTAGGGGGCTGTCCCGAAGGAGACCATGGATGCGCCTAACTGGGAGTAGAACCAGCCGCGGGTCTGGTCGTGCCCCTCGGTGATGAAGTCCGCCGGCCACCAGCTAGAAAGCTCCTCTTCGCTGCCCGCAAGGCTCGGATAGCGCAGTGTGGCCCAGGAGGCCACGGCGCTGTCAAACCACACGTCGAAGACATCCGGGGAGCGCTGCATCCTTCCACCGCAGGGGCAGGTGAGGAACACAGAGTCCACGTCGGGGCGGTGCAGGTCGGCGACTTTTTGGCCGCTGCGCGCCTCCAGTTCCGCCGCCGTGCCGATCACCTCCATCTTTCCGCAGGCCGGGCAGGTCCAGATGGGCAGGGGAATTCCCCAGTACCTCTGCCGGGAGATGCACCAGTCGCGGGCGTTGTTGATCCAGTCAGCGAATCGAGCCGATCCGGCCCACTCCGGGTACCAGGTGACGCGAGAGACCTCATCCAGCATTTTGTCCCGCAGGTCGGAGATTCGCAAAAACCACTGGCGTGTGGCGATGAATATGATGGGAGTCTTGCAGCGCCAGCAGTGGCCATAGCGGTGGGCCAGCCTTCCCTGGGAGAGGAGCCTGCCCCGCTCTTCCAGGTCGGCGATGACCTCGCTGTCGGCCTCCTTGACGTAGAGCCCCTGGTACTTCTCGCCCGCCTCAACTGTGTAGCGGCCGTCTTCGCCCACAGGGCAGAAGATCTCCAGGTGGTGGTCCAGGCCCAGCTCGTAATCTTCAAGCCCGTGGCCGGGGGCGATGTGAACGCAACCGGTGTTCTCGGCGGTCACAAAGTCCGCGGCATAGACGCCGTGGTGGATGTGCGCCTGCCGGGGCACCAGCCCCTCCAGCGGGTGGCTGTAGTGAAGCTCTTGCATCTGTTTGGCCGACAGCACGCGCAGTAGCTCATAGTCCTGATAGCGGCCGGTCTTGAGAACCGATTCCACCAGCTCCGAGGCCATGATGAGGATTTCGCTCCTGCCCTCTTTGACCGCCCGCACTTTGGAGTACTGGTAGGAGGGATTGACGGCCACGGCCACGTTGGCGGGTATGGTCCAGGGGGTGGTGGTCCAGATGACGATGTAGGTGTT
>CAYQKI010000105.1:0-6522 GCA_964418105.1 uncultured Methanotrichaceae archaeon
CTTGACCAATTCCTACGTTCACGGCTATCATTCCAGGGAAAGCGTTCGCCTTCAAGATCAGGCGTCCACCCTGGAGGAGCTGCTCCACTCTGACACCTCTTATCCCAGGGACTGCCTGGTTTTGGAGGCCGGCTGCGGCGTAGGAGCCCAGACCCTGCCCCTGGCCAAAAACAGTCCGCAGGCAGAGATCATTGCCGTGGAGATCTCCCGGCCCTCCGGCCTCCTGGCTAAAGAGAATGTTGATCGTGCGGGCCTGGAGAATGTGCGGATAATTCAGGGGGACATATTCCACCTGCCCTTCCGGAAGTCCTCCTTCGACCACCTCTTCCTCTGCTTCGTTCTGGAGCACCTGCCCCGGCCCCTGGAGGCCTTGCGGGCCTTAAAGGAGTTCATCCGGCCGGGCGGCAGCATCACCGTCATCGAAGGAGACCACGGCTCAGCATACTTTTATCCCGACAGCTCCGCCGCCCAAAGGGCCATCGGCTGCCAGGTGGAGCTGCAGAGAAGAGCGGGAGGAAACGCCAACATAGGCAGAGAGCTGTATCCGCTGCTCCGGGCAGCGGGCTTCTCTGATGTCTCGGTTTCGCCCCGCATGGTCTATGTGGACTCCAGCCGCCCGGAGCTGGTGGAGGGCTTCACCAAAAAGACTTTCACCGCCATGATCGAAGGTGTACGGCAGGCCGCTTTCGGTGCAGGCTTGATCGAGCCTGCGGAATTTGAGGCAGGGGTGCGGGACCTGTACCGGACGGCTAAGGAGGATGGCGTATTCTGCTACACGTTCTTCAAGGCGAGGGGGAGGGGGGAGGAGTAAAGGCTGTCACATTCAAGCTGGTGTTTTCGAATCAACCTCCAAATCCCAGGGCCTCCCCGGCCATCACTGGGTCATTGATCTGATTATAAAAGTAATTTGAAGGAAATTGATTTATACCTGAACCATAATTTAGGCATATCGATCTAAGGGGTAGGAGGCACAAAATGGCAGAAAATGAAATGAGGAATTTCGCCCTGCGCGATAAAGATGGCAATGAGATCGGAATTTTCACGGGCAAATCTCCCAGGCAAGCAGCCCTGAAGGCAGCCAACCGCGGCCATACAGACATAAAGCTTCGCGAACGAGGCACCAAGAAGCTTCACGTCTTCAAGGGAGAGAGGGTGCAGGTTAATAAACCCAAGGGGGCCCCCGCCTGGATGCCTGACAAAATATGGAAGCCCAAGGTTAAAAAAGTGGGCATAGAAAAGCTGGAGACTGACACACAGAAGATAGTAGTGGTCAAGCGCTCCAAGAAGTGATGGGAAAGATCTGATATCAAACTCTTTTTTGAGCCCGTCGCTATTCACAGTGGATTATTGATGCTTGCATCTGGTGCCAGGGGGCTAACGACGTTTTCACTGCAGAGGACTTAAAGACGCAAAGGAAAGGATTAAATGGCAGAATACGGCGAATGGAGTCGGAAGGGTGCCACGCTCAGCGATAAAACGGCGAGAAAGGAGTATAAAATTGAACAGGAGCTGATAATCAAGGGCATTGAGTTTGGAAAGCTTGAGTACCGCTATTCTGCTGTATTTGGCAATCCGTTTATCAGGCTCTTGCGGCGTCAGCTCGAAGATTATATAAAAGAAGAGCTGGGATCTGAATATTTGATAAAGGCCACGGGCAAGATCGAACTAAAAAAGATCAAAAAAGAAATATCAGAGTTGGAGGGGAAGCTAAATCATCTGCAATCCAGGAAAGCCGAACTGGAAAGAGTCTTGGGCAGGTAGAATGGGTGATAAACATGGCTACATTTGAGGAAATTGATGATGCTTTCTTTTTTGTCAATTCAGACTCGTACGGAATGCATAGGGCTCTTCTCTGCCTGGATAACGGGAGAATATATTTCCATTCTGAGATGGATGATCCCGAAGACGATGAGCTGAGCGAAGACAACTTCGACTGCGACAATTTCATTGAGATACCTCATAAAAACGATCTAAATATGGGCCAGGCGCTTGTTTTTGAGTTTGCAGAGGATCAAATGCCCGGCGACTTAAACCGCGTCATGAGCATATTCGACAACAGAGGAGCCTACCGGAGGTTCAAAGATCTTCTGGAATGCAGGGGCCTTCTGGAGAGCTGGTACGAATTCGAGAGCCGCAGAATGAAAGAGGCCTTGATGGAGTGGGTAAAGGATAACGAGATAAAGCTGGATAGCGAAACATTAGAGGGAATATAGCTTGTACAGAATAGTTCGGAGAGAGGAGCTGGCCGGCGGGGAGATCATCCTCAATGAGATCGAGGCTCCCAGGATCGCCCGCGCTGCCCAGCCGGGGCAGTTTGTGATGCTCAGAGCAAATGAGAAGGGAGAGCGCATTCCCATGACCCTGGCCGGCATCAATCCGGATAAGGGTACTATTACCATCATCTACCATGTGGTGGGCCGCTCCACAGCCCTGTTTAAGTCGCTGCAACAGGGGGATTCCTATCTGAACGTGGCAGGCCCCCTGGGCAGGCCTACGGAGGTCGGATTTGCCGGCACGGCCATCTGTGTGGGCGGAGGCACGGGCCTCGCTGTGCTCTATCCCATCGCCAGGAGGCTCAAGAGCCTGGGCAGCCGGGTGATCAGCATCGTTGGGGCGCGGGAGGCACGGCTGGTCATATTGAGAGAGGAGATGGCGGCGGTCTCAGATGAGCTTCTCATCTGCACCGACGACGGATCTCTAGGCAGAAAGGGCCTGGTCACATATCTGCTCCAGGAGGTGCTGGAGAGAGATGAGATGCAAAAGGCAAAGCCCGGATTGGTGGTAGCCATCGGCCCTGTGATTATGATGAAGCTGGTCAGTGACATAACCCGGCCCCTGGGCATAAAGACCATCGTCAGCCTGAACCCCATTATGATCGACGGAACCGGCATGTGCGGCAGTTGCAGGGTGGAGGTGGGCGGAGAGACCCGTCTGGCCTGCGTGGACGGCCCGGAGTTTGACGGCCACCAGGTGAATTTCGAGCTGTTGCTGGAGAGGCTGAAGGGCTTCGAGGATGAAGAGCGGCTGGCCCTCAAGGCGCACGGGCTGGAGAAGGAAAGCTGCTGGATGGACAGGGAGAAAGAAATTGAGTGAATGTTGAAATGAGGTTTCTGGACAGGACAATCCGGTGAGCCTGAAGAATGTTCTCTCCTGCGGCCTGGTGATCTCGGCCTTGAGGCGAAAGCTGCATGGCTGGTGCCGCTACATTATGCATAAGGAGATCGCTGCTGCAGATCTGTCGAAAAGAGGGTTCGTAGGCTATGGGATAGAGCGGTCTTCACCTGGACGATACCGGATTCTCTTCGCAATCATTCGACGGCTGCCATGGCCACCAGGTCGACCAGGTCTATAACCCTAACTTTAGACCCGGCGTCCCTCAAGTTTCTGATGCATAGCGGGCAGGATGTGACGATATAGTCCACACCCTCCGGCACATCCAGGAGCCTCCTCCTTGCCATCTGCAGAGAGAGGTCTTTGTATCCGGCTCTTACTCCGCCTCCTCCTCCGCAGCACCTGGCGTCCTTTTTCGCTGACTTCATCTCCACCAGCCGGCAGATGGATTCGATCACCCGGCGGGGTGGATCGTAGATATTGTTATGCCTTCCCAGGTGGCATGGGTCATGATATGTAACCGCAATATCCAGTCTCTTTATTTTCCACTCTCGCCTCTGCTGCATCTCCTGGATTCGCTCATCGAGAAACTCAGTTGCAGACAGCACCCGGAATTGTGGCGGATAGTCGTTCTTGAGGGTTGTGTAGCATCCGGCGCAGCCCGTGATCACCGTATGGGCGCCGATCCTCTCTATCTGCCTGCAGTTTTCCTGCATGAGCCGTCCGGCATCAAATCCCATGCGCAGCAGCGGCGAGCCGCAGCACTGCTCATTGGGCAGCATGGTGGCCCCGAATCTGCTCAGGAGGTCGAATGTCCGGGCCGCGGTTTTAGCATAGCGGTACGAGTTCATGCAGCCGGCAAAGTACACATAATCAGCCTTCTCAGCAAGGAGGCGTCGGTCGGAGAGCCACGAAAGCCTGTCTGCCGTCTCCCCGAATGTATTGCCGCTTCGGAGAATATGGTTTCTGAGAGTCTCCTGTTCACGGCTGATCTTGCCGGAGAGGACAAGCTCTCTTCTCCCCATTTCGATCAGGCGGGGCGGATTTATTCCTGCCGGGCAGTTTTCAGTGCATATTCCGCAGGTGGTGCAGGTGTTGAGGCTGTCCTGAACGCATGGATCGGCTTGCAGGCCGCCCTGCATCGGGTCGCGCAGACCGTTTTGCAATCCCTGCAAAATCATCAGCCTGCCCCTGGCGTTGGCCGACTCCCAGCCCAATTCAGCGAAGACAGGACAGTAGGCGCGGCAGGTTCCGCAGCGAGCACACTGGTCTATGGCCGAGAGATCGATGTCCATATTCTTTGGCCTCATTTACAGCCCCATCTTCCCGGGATTGAGAATACCCTGCGGGTCCAGTGCCTTCTTGATGGACTGCATCAAAGAGAAAGCCTCACTTCCAGCCTGCTCAGGCAGCAGATCTGCCCTGGCCAGGCCGATGCCGTGCTCTGAGCTGACAGTTCCCCCCAGGTCAAGGGCAGCTCTGTGTATTCTGTCTGCAGCCAAACGCAGTTTCTCCCATTGGGCTTCATCCCTGATGTCAATGAAGAGGGCCACGTGCAGATTTCCGTCTCCAATGTGCCCGTACTTCATGGCCGGGATGCCGAGCTTTGATGAGATCTGCTGCACTCTCCTGATCAGGGCGGGAATCTGCTTGATGGGAACTCCCACATCCTCTCCCATGTATATTCGCGTCTTTGCCGGATCCAGCTTTGATATGGCGGCACCCACAAGCCTCCTGGCCGCCCAGATCTCCTCCATCTCCTCCCGGCAGGAGGCGATTCTGACGCTGCTGGCAAGAGGGAGGCAGGCGTCTCTTATCTGCGCCGCCGTCTCTGCCGTCGAGGCCTCTGTCCCATCAACCTCGAATAAGATCACATCTCCGTCAACCGGCAGAGCCAGGTGGGGCTCGCACATCTTGAGCACGGCAAGAGTGGTCCTGTCCAAGATCTCGCAGGCCGAGGGGGTGATGCCTCTTGAAAAGATCTCGACGATGGACCGCCCTGCGATCTCAGCATCCTGGAAGCTGGCCAGGACCAGCTTTCTGGCGGCAGGCAGGGGCGCGACCTTCAGCCCGGCGGAGGTGATGATGCCAAGTGTCCCCTCCGAGCCCACGAAGAGGCGGGTCAGGTCGTATCCGGCCGATGATTTGAGAACCTTACTTCCGGTATGGACAACCCGCCCGTCAGCCAGCACCACCTCCAGATCAAGCACGTAATTTCTCACTGTGCCATACTTTACCGATCTCATGCCGCTGCTGTTATTGGCGATCATTCCACCGATGGTGCACATGGCAATGCTGCCCGGATCGGTAGGAAAGAAGAATCCAAGGGGCTTGATCGCCAGGTTCAGCGTCTTGGCCACCAGGCCGGGCTCGACTATAACCTGCTGGTTCTCGATGTCAATTTCCAATATGCGGTTCATGCCGGACATATCCAGGACCACGCCGCCATGCACGGGGGAGCAGCCTCCGGACAGCCCGGTACCTGCGCCTCGAGCGGTCACAGGAATTGCGTGCTCGCTGCATAATCGGAGAACGCGGGAGACCTGACCTGTGCTGAGCGGCCGCACCACAAAATCGGGCATGCCCCTGATTTGGGAAGCGTCGGCTGCGTAGCAGCACCTCTCTGCAGGCGAGGCGGAGACTCTGCCTTCTCCGCAAATTGATCTCAAATCCTCAAGAATATCGCTCATTGCAATCGGTATGGCAAGCTCATTCTGAAATAGGCGGAAAGATGGCTTTCGATATAAAGATTCGGTTTGGCCGTTTGGCAATCAATCGAACCATAAATTAAAACTCTAACTTTTTTTAAAGCATTGAGTTTGTTAAAAAAAAATATAAAAAATATTAAAGTTAGGTGGCCATATATTTTTAAAAATTTTAAAATAAATATTATATTGAGAATTAAAAAAATTACATAAAAAATATAATAAAAAATTTTTTAAAAATAAATAAAAAAATATATTCAAAGTAACATAAATTTATATTATACAATAAATTAAATAATTAAATATATGTTTATAAGTCATAAATAATAATAGTTAATAATGATATATCATACTACTACTTATAATTATATGATATCAATTCATAATAATCATCAATTTATAACTTTATAAAAACTAATCTATTAATTTTTCCAAAAATAATTATAAGTTATTTTTAATAAAATTAGCAATTTTAATTAAATTGTATATATTTTTTACGTCGTCTTTATTAAAAGAAGCAAAATTTTATAAATAATAATTGGCTCTGAAGACTCTATATCTAGTAGGCCGAATTTTTATTTATAAAATTATTATGATTATAATTAAGAACGATATCTATTCTTATAGTTTATAATATCGGACGATACAACAAAACTCCGTTCCATCTCAAGACACACTTTTGCCTCGTAAAGGAGGGGTATGTGCG
>CAYQKI010000106.1:0-6324 GCA_964418105.1 uncultured Methanotrichaceae archaeon
TCTTCAATCTCCAGCAGCCGCATCACCTCCAATCATCCTGCCTTTTTCTACGAGGGGATATAATATCTTTTGCAGTAGGCAATTTCCCAAGATCATCTCACCGACCGGCAGGATCCCCGGATGAGGCAGACGATGCCCGCTGCCAGGAGCACTGCGATGATGCCTGTCAGAAATATGCCATCGAAGACTCCAGCCCCGCCAATGGAAAGCACCACAGGTGAAGATCTGTGCAGATTCAGGGGGGAGAGGGCGGGAAGTATTCCCGGAGTGATCAGGCTCATCAGGTCCGCACCGATGAGAGTTCCCAGTGTGCCGCTGATATAGGCCAGAGGCGGAGCGCGGCGAAAGCCTCCGGCGAGCAAAAGGCCCATAAGTGCAGCCAGGAAGGGGGAGAGCCAGACGGGCAGAACTATGCCTTCGCCAGGGATGGCCTGCGCGGCATTGTAGGTTATGGCAGCCACCATGGCCATGCCCAGCAGGGATTTATGCAGTGTGGCCTGGCGGCGGGCGATGAGATGGGCGGATACCGCCAGGGGAATGATGCAGCCACCCAGGTTGACTGCCAGAATGAGGGGATGAAAATGGGCCGGGGCCTGAGTGGAGAAGAGGCCGGCCAGGGAGGAGTACCACTGCGGATAGGCGGAGAATGGAGCGTCTAGTATGGGGATGTCCACCATGCTCCCCAAAATCGATCCAAAGACCGCCAGGGAGGCATGCCAGTGGGAGAAGCCTACCATCTCAAAGGCAGTCTCTGAGAGCCGAAGGAAGAGGTAGATGAAGATGAGAGGTGCGGCCAGCATCAGCAGCGCGATGATGAGGGTAATGGGCAGCAGGAACAGATCGAACACGAAAATAAGTAATCTTTGATAGTTAATAGAGCTTTCCTCGATTGCCGGATGGGGGATGACGGATGACCGAAACTGAATTCTATTGCCAGTAGCCAATTGCACCTGGTGATCCTTTACGACCATTATTTGCGGAAGGGAGATGCAGGGACTGGTAGAGTCTATGATCGACGCCGGGACGCAGACCCAGATGTGCGGCATGGAGCTGACGCTGCAGAAGATCGAACGCTTCTGTGCCCCTGGGGCGGTCTCCTTCGACAATCGGGAGAGGGTGCTGCCGGCCACCGAGCCTGTGCCATTCGATCCTACCGGCTGGGCGGCTCTTGCCGCCGGGGCCTATCTGGTGACATTCAACGAGATCGTGAGCATTCCCAGGGACGCGGCAGCCCTCGCCAGAGCCAGGTCCACCCTTCTGCGCTGCGGGGCCTGTCTGGAGACGGCCCTGTGGGATCCGGGATACCGGGGGCGCAGCCAGAGCCTGCTGGTGGTATACAATCCGCACGGACTGCGCCTCAAGAAGGACGCCCGGATAATGCAATTGATATTCCTGCGGCTGGAAAAGGATGCAGAGAAGGTTTATGCCGGAAGGTATCAGGGGGAGAATATCTAATATTTTTTAAAAAAAATAACATGGGCCAGGCCCGTACATCAGGTCAGGGCCATTGTATTTATCATTTTTGTGGTATTTTCTCTGTCCAGCAGAGATATAATTGATGCATAACTGGATGCTTCCAGATTCCAGACGGCCAGGTCAATGGTCTTCTTTTGGGTGGTGTTGTCCGGATTTTCCCGTGCCAGTGTGTGGGCAATTACATCGCGGCCATTGCTATCCAGGGCCGTCCAGTTGGCTGTTATATTGTATCCGTTCTCTTCCATAGCCATAATTAGGCCGGCTGCGAATATCTCGGATATATTGGCTGGACTGAGATTGCTCATCTGTTTATCATAGACGCCCGATACAGATATCAATGCAGAACTGCCTGTCTCGGTATTGTTAATCAAGAACTCCTGTATGACAATTCCATCCTTGCTGGCGTTGAAATTGCCCTGTTCTATGGCAAAGGATGATCCCATGTCCATGGAGAGCGTCTTTTCTGCAACTGTGAAAAACTTCGATTCCAGGGCGGCGCAGGGTGAGGCCAGGCAGGCCGAGGCAAGTATGATGAGCATGGCCGTAATAAATGCTGAGAATGATTTCATTTTTTTCACTCCTAGGGTCAATTGGCGGACAAAGTATAAGTGCTTTATGAACTATAAATAAGTTAAATTAATAGGAGATGCAAATGGCCAACGAATTGGCATCGAACTGCTGCAATAAAAATGTTTCTCCAGGCCCGGATTATATGGCCTGGATCTCTTCCTTGGTAGCGATCTTGACGCTCTTTTCGCCCAGCACCAGTCTGGCTTTGGCGATGTCGTCCACCCGCAGTATGAGCATGGCCCTCTGGGCTTTGGATGTGACAAAGGCATAGGCATAGTCAACGTTCACATTGTTCTGGCCGAGGGTGTTGACGATCTCGTACAGGCCACCGGGCGAGTCCTTCATCTCCACGGCCAGGACATCGGTCATGGAGACGGTGAACGCATTATCCTTTAAAACTCTGTAGCCCTTCTCCGGGTCGTCCACCACCATGCGGATGACTCCGAAGTCGCCAGCCTCGGCGATGGTCAGAGCCCGGATGTTCACGCCAGCATCAGACAGCGTCTTGGCGACCTTGGCCGTTCGGCCCGGCCGGTTCTCCACAAACAGGGATATTTGCTTGATCTCAGTCATATTGAAGCCTCCTAAACCTTTCTGTTATCGGTTACTCTCTTGGCCTTGCCCATAGAGCGGGGGATGGTGCCCGGCTCGACCAGATCCACCTCGGCGGCGATATTCAGAACGCCCTTCAATTTATTTGAGACCATCTTCTTCAGCTTCATCAGGTCTCCGATCTTGTCCGAAAAGCCCGACTCGGTCAGCTCGACCCTCACAGTCATCATATCCAGGGGACCCTTCCGGTCCACTATGATCTCCCAGTGGTCTCCCACCTCCGGGATGGTCATCAGCACCGACTCCACCTGGCTCGGGAAGACGTTGATGCCGCGAATGATGAGCATGTCGTCGGTCCTGCCCAGTATCCTCATGATCCTGGGGTGGGTCCGTCCGCATTCGCAGGGTTCGCTGTTCATGATTGTGAGGTCTCCGATCCTGTAGCGGATGAGGGGCAGGGCGTACTTGTGCAGCGTGGTGAAGACCAGCTCGCCTGTCTCTCCATCCGGCACGGGCTCGCCTGTCTTGGGGTTGATGACCTCGGTCAGGAACATGTCCGCCCAGATGTGAATTCCTTTCTGCAGGTGGCACTCGGTGAAGAGCGGCCCGGAGATCTCGCTGGTGCCGTAGATGTCGTAAGCACGAATGCCCGTGGCCTCCTCGATCCTCCTGCGGGTCTCAAGAGACCAGGGCTCAGCTCCGAATACTCCTGCCTTGAGCTGGGTGTCCTTCCTGATGGACACTCCCATCTTCTCCGCCACCTCCATGATGTGCAGGAAATAAGATGGCGTGCAGGCGATGGCAGTCGTCCCCAGGTCCTGCATCAATTCGATCTGCCGCTCCGTGTTGCCTGTACCGACGGGCAGAACCGCCGCTCCAATCCTCTCCGCCCCGTAGTGAGCGCCGAGGCCGCCGGTGAACAGGCCGTAGCCATAGCCCACCTGGACCACATCGTCTCTGCCCAGGCCGATGGATGTGAAGGCCCTGGCCAGCGATTCGGACCAGGTCTCGATGTCGCCTCTGGTGTAGCCGACCACAGTGGGCTTGCCGGTGGTGCCGGATGAGACGTGATAGCGCACTACCTGGCTTTTGGGGGCGCTGAACATGCCTGTGGGGTAGTTGTCCCTCAGGTCAGACTTTCTGGTGAAGGGCAGCTTGACGACGTCGGCCAGGGTCTTGATGTCGGATGGCTCGACGCCCGCCTCCTGGAACTTTCTGCGGTAGAAGGCGGAGTGATCGTAGACGTATCGCACCACTGATTTGAGGCGGTCCTCCTGAAGGGCGTGCAGGTCCTCAAGAGGCATTCGCTCAATATGCGGATCCCAGTAACCGGACATTGATGATCAACCTGAAACAAAGAAGGCCTGGATGGATAAAAAGCAATCGATTCTTTAGCTTCGTCAGACCCAGAGCTAGAGCAGCCGGCCGGACTCGATCTTGGCGCACCTGCCCGCTACCACTTTGTATCCCTCTCTGTCCAGTCCCACAATGGTCTCCGGGCTCTCTGTGCCCGGCTGCATCCAGAAGACCTTGAAGCCCTTCTTCCTTGCTTCCTCCGCCAGGGACGGCACCGCGGACGGCCTCCTGAAGACATCGATGATGTCGATCTCATCCGGCACATCGGCAAGGGAGGCGTAGACCTTCTGCCCCAGGATGGTCTTTCCGGCATAGTTGGGATTGACCAGATAGAGCTTGAATCCCCGGCTCATCAGGACGTCGGACACGAAGTAGCTGGGCTTGTAGGGGTCAGGCGAAATTCCTACCACGCATATGGTGCGGCAGCTTTTCAGGGCGTCTTTCAGATCCCTGTCATCTCGAAGGATGGGCATGAGGTCAATCTACATCCTATTAGAATAAATAATTTAACCGGGCGATCAAGGCGGCTGGCTATCTCTCCGCCATCAGCACTTCCAGAGCCCGGTCCACGCGCTGCCGCCTCTCAGCGAGCCTCGCCCTTCCCGCCTCGATCAGGACCAGCCTCTCTTTTATCATCCGCCCCGTCTCCAATGGTGCCGGCCCGCCGGTGTTGGACCGCACTGCCACATTGCGGCGCGGATCCAGAGCCCTGGCCAGGTCTTCCTCAGTGTAGCCCCGCTCGCTGGCCGAATAGCCCGCCACCTCCCGCGCAGCCTCATCCAGTTCGGCCATGTCCGGCATGCGCCCGGCCCCGTTTCTATTGTCGGCACTGCCGGCGGCTATCCGCCCCACGATGCTGTGCGCTGTGCGAAAGGGCATTCCCGTGATCCGAACCAGGGAGTCGGCCAGCTCCGTTGCCGTGGAAAAGCCGGCGCCGCTGGCTCTCTCCATTCTCTCCAGGTAAAACCGAGCCGAGGAGAGGCAGCCGTCCAGTATGCGCACAGTGCTCCGCGTCCAGTCCACCGCCCGCCAAAGGTGAGGCGTGACCTCCTGTAGGTCCCGGTTGTAGCTCTGAGGCAGGGCCTTGCAGATGGACAGAGCCGAGAACAGGCTGCCCATCACCGAGCCGGTCTTGCCGCGTGCCAGCTCCGCAGTATCGGGATTCTTCTTCTGGGGCATGATAGAGGAGGTAGAGGCATAGAGGTTGTCAAGCTCCACGTAGCCAAACTCGGAGGTGGACCAGAGGATCAGCTCCTCTGCCAGGCGGCTGGCATTGACCATGAGTATGGACATGGCTGCCAGGGCCTCCAGAATGAAGTCCCGGGTGGAGACGGCATCCATGCTGCCCTCTACCAGGCCGTCAAAGCCCAGCAGCCGGCAGGTCCTCATTCGGTCGATCTTAAAGCCGGTGGAGGCGAAGGCCGCTGCCCCCAGGGGGCTCTTATTTATGCGCCCGTAGGCATCCTCCAGCCGGGCCAGGTCCCGCAGGGCAGCATCGGCATGGGCCAGCAGGTGATGGGCGAGCGTGGTGGGCTGGGCGTGCTGGGTGTGGGTGAAGCCGGGCATGAGGCTCTCCCTGTGCTCCTCAGCCAGAGCGACAAGCGTCTCAATGAAGGAGAGATGCTCACCCTGGAGAGAGAGCATCTCCGTGCGCAGCGCCAGACGGATACAGGTGGCAACCTCGTCATTTCTGGAGCGGCCGGTGTGCATCCTGCCTCCCTCCGGGCCGGAGCGAGAGAGCACATATGACTCAATGGCCTCATGAATGTCCTCCCCTCCGCCCAGAGAGTCGGGATCTATCATGCCGGATTGCTGCACTTGTGGCTGCTGTTGTTGGGCCTGCTGCAGCTCATCGAGCACGGCAATGATCCTGGAGCTGACTTCACCGGATATGTGGCCCTGCTCTCTGAGCATCACCAGATGGGCCCTGTCCACCAGCAGATCCGCCAGGAATATGCGCCTGTCCGCCTCCCGGCTGGAGAGATAGTCATCCACGTCCTTTCTGCTCTCTCCCAGACGCTGATCTCGAAACACAAAATCCTCAGGTTGTATAATTGGCATTCACATTGACATACTCATGGGTCAGATCGCAGCCGAATCCGCGCGCCTGCCCCGATCCCAGGGCCAGGTCGATGTTGACAGTGATGGTATCACCCTTCATGATCTCTTTGGCCTGCTCCAAGACTCCATCCACGATGCGGCCTCTCTCCACCAAAGAGACCTTGAGGCTCTTGCCGTCCTGCCCCTTTCCCTCCAGGCCCAATGTGATGGTGTCGGGGTCCATCTCCGCTCCTGAGTAGCCCACGGCGCAGATGATGCGCCCCCAGTTGGGATCGGCTCCATAGACAGCCGTCTTGACCAGGCTGCTCC
>CAYQKI010000107.1:0-6289 GCA_964418105.1 uncultured Methanotrichaceae archaeon
GGGGAATTCGTGACCCTCCGCACTCCCAATGTATCAAATTGGAATCAACAACTGGCGTTATCATATCAAACCAAAGCGATCGGAATACTGCAGAACAAAAGTCAGCAGATATACTATATCGACGGCATGAGCGGCGGCCTGAACACCCCCTTTTCGGTGATCAGCCCGGAAACCAGCTCCAGAGGCGTGGCATCGAATGCCGGATTGTAGACATCAATTCCCTGAGGCGCGAGCCTCGCTCCCCCCAGGGCGGTGACCTCCTCCGGGCTCCTCTCTTCGATAACGATCTCCGATTCTTCGTGCAGCCGGTCGAAGGTGGAGATGGGCGCTGCTACGTAGAAGGGGATCTTGTGGTGCCTGGCTAAAACCGCATGGCTGTATGTGCCTATCTTGTTGAATACTGCATCCCTGGTGATGCGATCCGCTCCCACTATGACCTTGTCAATCCTGCCCTTCCTCATCAGGCTCCCGGACATGCTGTCGCAGATGAGCGTCACGGGTATCCCGTCCTCTTTAAGCTCCCAGCAGGTCAGGCGCGATCCCTGGTGCAGGGGCCTGGTCTCGCAGGCATAGACGGATATCCGCTTTCCTGCGGCCACTGCCGAGCGCACGACCCCCAGAGCCGTGCCCCAGCCCACGCAGGCCAGCCTTCCTGCATTGCAGTGGGTGAGCACAGTATCCCCGTCATCGAGCAGCTTCGATCCGATCCGCCCCAGCGCCCTGTTGACGGCGATGTCCTCTTCGGCAATCGCCTCCGCTTCGGCCAGAGCCGCCTCCCGGACATCCTCCGCCGTGCCGGGTGATGCCCCGGCAGCCGCAGCCAGCGCCCTGTCCACACCCCAGGAGAGATTGACGGCCGTGGGACGCGCCCCCCTGATCATCTCCGCGGCAATCTCCAGATCGGCCATGACCTCCGGAGCACTGCCGGCAGGACAGAGATCTGCCGCCAGAGCTATTCCGTAGGCTCCGGCTGCGCCAAGTGCCGGAGCGCCGCGTACCCGCAGGGAGAGTATGGCCTCTACGAGCTGGCGGACGCTCTTCATGCGCAGGGGCAAAAGCTCGCCGGGAAGCCGGGTCTGGTCGATGAGCATCAGGCCGCCGTCCCACCATATGGTCCTCGATTCACAAGTGCTCAAAAGTGGATCACCGTTTCATAGAACGGCATACTGATATTATTATTTTTTGCTCTTTCGGAGTGATCTGGGGGAGCAATTGTCGGGCAGCTCCGGAAAGCAGATCAAATTCCCCTGCAAATCAGTTAAAGAGAGATTTTAATATGATGAGGCATGCAAATAAACGGCTCATGCCCAGCCTGCCGGATTTGCGGGAAGAATGCCTGCTAAATCCGTGACCTGGCTGGTGCGGGAGAAGAGATTGATTTCTGCCAGCCGAAATCGCCCAGGCTCTTTTGCCGGCCTGGGAAGAGCCATATGCACTGTGCTATGCCTGATGGCCCTGACCAATGCCGGGGCCTCGCCAGCGAATGCTATTCTCTCATTAAATGCCTCCACCCACCAGCCCCAGATTCTGCTCATCAGCTCCTTTACCCTGAATAGCCCCTGGGCAGAGGAAGAGATGGCCGGGTTTATGGATGCCTACCGCCGCCAGGCCCCCGGCGCACCGCAACCGTTGATTGAGTACATGGATGTATGGCGATATGGCGAAAATGAGAGCCTGAAGCCCCTGGTTGCACTCTTCGATCAAAAGTACTCCAATAAGCGCTCAAAATCAACGAACGGAATTGACGCCATAGTCGCATTCGACTCTCCGGCCTTTGGCTTTGCCAGGGAGGTCCAGGATGAACTGTTTCCGGGAGCGCACCTGGTCTATGCCGGCATCATCCTCGATGACTCTTCTATCCCCCAGGAGAAGAGCAGCACAGCAGCTCAGCAGGTCGATGTCTCCGCTGCCATTCAGACCATGCGCATGATCCACCCGGATGCAAAAAAAATCCTGGTGCTTCTGGACGGCACCGGAGGCGGAAGATATCTGTGGCAGCAAATACAGGATGCTCATTTTAGAAATGGAAATGGAGATGAAAGCGAGGCCGGCGGCGGCATAAGCATCTTGCTCCAGATGACAGATTCCAGCGGCGATTACTGCCGAATTGTCCCGGAGGTGGAGGCGCTGGGAAAGGGCAGCCTGGTGCTATGCGGCCTCTTCGGGTACGGCGCCAGCGGTGAGGCTTACAACTCCAGCCGGGCGGCTGAACAGATCAGTTCCAGTAGCCCAGTGCCCGTCTACGGCCTGTGGGATTATCAGCTCGGCCAGGGCATTGTGGGAGGCAGCCTACACTCCGGCCGGGAGCTGGGGCAGAGAGCTGCCGCGACCGTCCTGGCGGCGCTGGCCAAAGAAGAGCCGCCCGCAAGCAATGCATCCACCCGCCTCATCTTCGACAAGCAGCAGCTCGAAAGATTCGGCATTTCGGAGAAGTCTCTTCCCCCGGAGAGCATGCTGATCAATCTCAAACCTTCCATTCTGGAGAGATACAATGCCCTGATCCTGGCTCTGGCTACCATGCTGCTCTCCATAGTGCTGGGGCTGGTCGCCATATCTGCTCTGCACATCCGGCAGAGGTCCGGAATGGAAAGAGAGCTTAAAGAGAGCGAGAGGAAGTACCGCGAGCTTTCGGTGCAGATGCCCCAGACCGTCTTTGAGCTGGATAGAGAAGGCAGACTGGTATTCATGAACCAGTTCGGCTGCCAGACTCTGGGCTACAGCAGCGAAGACATCTCGGCGGGCCTCAGCCTGCTCGACCTGGTCTGCCCGGAAGATCGGGAGAGGGCCAGCCGGGACCTGCACCAGGCCATGCAGGGCAGCTCGCGGGTGACAGAGTACCATCTCATGAGAAAGGACAGGAGACCCTTTCCGGCCATTGCCTATTCCATTCCCATTGTGAAAGAGGGCAAAACCGTGGGTGTGCGCGGAATCTTTCTGGACATCACCAAACGGAAGAGGACCGAGCAGGCGCTCATGGAGTCGGAGAACAAATTTCGGGTGCTGACGGAAGAGTCCCTGGTGGGCGTTTATATCGTTCAGGACTGGAAGTTCGTTTATGTCAATCCCAGGTTTGCCGAGATCTTCGGATACAGTGTGGAAGAGATGACGGACCGGATGAGCCCCCGGGACATGGCGGTAGCAGAAGACCTCCAGAAGATCGAAGAAGGCATAACCAATAATCTTTCCGGGGAGCGGGAGCCGCTTTATTACGAGATTGCAGGCAAGAAGAAGAATGGGGAGACGGTGGTGATGCAGGTCTTCGGCTCCATGACCATGATAGAGGGCCGGTCGGCTGTCGTGGGGACGGCTCTGGATATCACAGAGAGAAAGCGCATGGAAGGAGACCTGATGAGGGCCAAAGAGGAGGCTGAGGCCGCAGCCAGGGCCAAGTCGGAATTTTTGGCCAATATGAGCCATGAGATCAGGACGCCCATGAATGCTGTGATAGGCATGACCAGCCTGGTTCTGGAGACAGACCTCACGGCAGAGCAGAGGGAGTATCTGGAGACCATCAGGAGCAGCGGTGAGGCTCTGCTGCTCATAATCAATGATATCCTCGACTTCTCAAGGATTGAAAGGGGCAAGATCGACCTGGAGAGCCGTCCCTTCTCCCTTCAATCCTGCATAAAGGAAGCAATCGGCCTCATCTCTCCCCTGGCCCAGGAGAAGGGCCTCGACATTCGATATTCTGAGGATGGGCAGATCCCGGATGCCATCTGCGCCGATGAGGCCAGGCTGCGCCAGGTTCTGGTTAACCTGCTCTCCAATGCCGTGAAGTTCACCAAACAGGGTGAGGTCGAGGTCCGGGCCAAAGCCAAAGCCCTGCCGCTCCCGGCAGAGCTGTTCGAGATCCAATTTTCAGTCAGGGACACGGGAATCGGCATCTCCGGGGAGACGGCCGGCAGGCTCTTTCGGCCCTTCTCCCAGGCGGACGCCTCCACCTCAAGGAAGTACGGCGGCACGGGCCTGGGGCTGGCCATCAGCAAGAGGCTGGTGGAGCTGATGAAGGGAAGGATCTGGTTTGAGAGCGTGCCCGGCCGGGGAAGCACATTTTACTTTACCATCAGGGCCAACTCATGCCCGAGGCCAGCCGCCCCCCTGCCGGCTGCCCAGCCCGCAAGGGAAGAGTCCAGGCCGGCCTGCACCCCATCAGAAGGCGGGTTGGAGGAGCGGGTGAAAGAGGAGATGAATGGGCAGATGAAAGAGCAGAGACAGCCCGGAGATCTGAAGATCCTCCTGGCCGAGGACAATGCCGTCAACCAGAGGATGGCCATACTCATGCTGAGAAAGCTGGGGTATCATGCCGACAGCGTGGCCAATGGAATTGAGGTACTCTCCGCCCTCGACCGCCAGCCCTACGACCTGATACTGATGGATGTACAGATGCCGGAGATGGACGGCCTGGAGGCTACCAGAGAGATACGCAGGCGCTGGGGAAAGAACTCGCCCAAGATCGTGGCTCTGACGGCCCATGCCATTGCCGGAGACCGGGAGAAGTGCCTGCTGGCAGGAATGGACGACTACATCTCCAAGCCCATAAGCCTGCTGGACCTGAAGCAGGCCATAGAAAAGGTCCTTAAAACGTAAAAAATTAGATTGCTGCTACACTCTGTGGTAGAGGTTCTTGAGATCCATTGAGTGTATCCAGTGGCTAACGACGATTTCACCACAAGACGGATGAAAACCTGCAAAGGCAGAGTAACCCCAGGCTGCCCACAGGAAAATAGAAAGAGACAAAAAATTTGTGAGAGTCGTTCAGATCTTTCCTGCTTTCTGCCTGGCCGCGGCTAAAAGCCCGACCGCCGCGAGGAATGCCTCAAATCCCGGTATTGATTTTGCCGTCTCCTCAGCCTTCTTGGCCGTGTCCTCTACCTTCTGGGCGGCCTCGCCTGCGGCCCCGGCCTTCTCCTCAAGCTTTTTGGCAGCATCCGATATCGCCCCAGCCCCTGGGGTGTTGTTGGTCAGGTTCTGCACCTGCTTTGCCATCGATGCCACCTGGGCGGTCGTCTCCTTTGCCTGGTGGGCAGTCTCTGATGCCATCTTTACCGTCTCTGTGACATTGCCGGTGCTCTCCTGGGCACTGACTGCGAAAAGTGCAAAGAGCAGCATCAATGCCGCTGCCAAAATTGCGCCTGTCTTTTTCATCAAATTCCTCCCGGTCCTTTGAAATATGTTGAAATATAACAGGGATGGATTGGATATTTATAATCACTCCAAAGAGGGGATTGCGATCCGGGTAAAGGAGGGAGGATAAAACAGGTTTTGCCTCGGACCGCCAGACACATCCCACCGGATGATAGTATTTATAGACGATTGCGATAATCAGAACTGTCTGTGAGATTCTCTCGCTTCCTGGTGGCAAGTTCGTGGGCAGTTGGCGATAACCAGCAGCTAACGACGTTTTCACCACAGAGACACAGAGGACACAGAGGACGCGCAGAGACGGGCTAACAATTGAAGAGATTATGGTTTGGCTCACAAAATGGCAAAGAGCCAGAAGAATTTGCAGATCTGAAGAACTGATCTCAATTGAATCATGCCTCGATCCCATCAAACCGCAGACCGCCAATCAACAGAAGCCTCCCCGGCGCTGAGGGGGTCCCGTAACAGTCCCCGCGCGTAACACCGCGCGAGGCGCCCACTGCAAAGCAGGTCGTATAGATCCTGAGCAATGAATTTCTACCATGCATTGAAAAAGCAATCATCGAAGTCCAAGCTGCGCATTTGTCAGAGGGTGCAAAGCTGGTGAGCCCAGCCCGCCCTCGCCCGCATGCGCTCGCACCCGCGTGTGCCAGCGGTCGCTGTGCAGGCAAGCGGAGCCCAGGCGGGCGAACTGAGGCAGCATAGAGAAATGACATGACGCATCCAATCAATGAGGGCGAGGATGCTGTCGAAAAGGATCAGGTTTGTCGATGATGCTCATTTCAATCTGGTCATATTTTACCTCTGGCTCAGGCATACCTGCCCCTTTGCAGGCCTGGATAATAATTTAAAAAATTATTGATGTTGATAACTTCAGTTGTTAGCCCTTCTCTGTGCGTGCTCTGTGTCCTCTGTGCCTCTGTGGTGAAAACCTCGTTAGCCACTGGTTTAATCCATTTGCTATCTCAGAATATTTTGCTATGAGGCATTGCTGTCACGCATCCGTCCCGGCAAATATTGAAGCTTCATAAGACGCAGCAAATTCTGCCGAAATGAAGTATGAAACACGAAAGCCACTTTTTTGGCAGAGCAGGTTTATCCCAAAATCATTCGAATTAGGGGCCGGGACCGGGATTCGAACCCAGCT
>CAYQKI010000108.1:0-6257 GCA_964418105.1 uncultured Methanotrichaceae archaeon
GTGGCCACCGTCACCATACCGGGCAGCAGGGATGATGTGCTGCGCACATTGCAGGATCACAGGGTCTCAGGGGTCCCCGTTATAAAGAAGGGGGAGGTAGTGGGCATGATCACCAGGACCGACCTGCTCAAGAACCGGGAGGAGGACCAGACGGCTCTGCTCATGACCCGTGACCCTGTCACAATCGGCCCGGACAGCAGCATTGTAGAGGCCGCCCAATTGCTCATAGACCATGACTTCAGAAGGCTGCCTGTGGTGGAGGGCAAAAAGCTGGCCGGCATCATCACCATAGCCGACATAGTGCAGGTGGCGGCGGAGCTGAACATCAAAGAGAGCATCGAGCCGTACCTGGAGAAGCAGACAGTGGTCCTCTGGAGCGAGATGCCTCTACCGGTGGCCGGATCGATCATGGAGTATGCAGCGGTGCAGGCCTGCCCGGTTATAGACAGCTTCCTCAAGCTGGTGGGCATGATATCCGATCGCGATCTCATCAAGGCCAGCGTCATCGAGGACACAGTGGAGCAGACAAAGCTTTCTGCCGATGACGGAGAGGACGCCTGGGTCTGGGACCGGGTGATATCTACCATCAACAAGTACTACACTGTATCCAGGATCAGGCTCAAGGATATCCTCGTGCGCGAGGCCATGGTGCACCCCATATCCGCCTATAAAAAGGATGAGGTGGGCAAATGCGCCGCCATCCTGGCCAAAAACAGGATCGACCAGATGCCTGTGGTCACCTCCAGCGGAAAGCTGATGGGTATGCTAAAAGACAGGGACATACTGGCAGCGCTGGTGGACTGCTGCAAAAAACAATAAGGTTAGCGCCCTGGCCCTTTCAGGGCGCATTCCTTTTGCAATGGAATTTCAGGAGTATATCTTGAATTCTACGACTCTATAATGCGGCGCATTGTTCCATTCCAGCCTCGTCCACCCCTTGGATCCGGACTTCAAAGGAGTGCCAACCCAAATCCAGTTATTGCCGTCCGATGTTGCCCGCAGTCCCACGGCTACTGTCCTCTCAGATCTGGCCATGACGCTGTAGGCGTATCTCCCACCACCCAGAGACCTGTAACTTTCGTCCTTAAAATTTACGATGATATTAGGACCGGAGAATTCAAATGCATCGCCATTATTTGCATCCCGGAGAGGGCTGCCCCGCACATCAACGAACCTGAATTTCGATAAACCGAGGAACGGCCCGCTGAGATCGGCCAGATTCACTTTAAAATTGACGACACCGATTCTTGTGAGGTCATCACTTCCGTCAACCTCCGAGTTAATGCTGGTATTGATCCAGGATCCTGTTTCAGGATTGAAAATTTCCAGAAATAGAGGACCTTCGACTCCGGCATTCTCCTTCAGGGTATCCATATCCACGCTGTACGTATAAGAATAAACAGACAGGTCTTCAAGCCCTGTTGCAGGATTCGTTATGTATATCGGGCCTTCCTTTGGATCAACTGCATAATAAGCAGCCTCGGGGATCTCCAGAGCGCACTGTGCTATTGGAGTGATTAGCATGAGAGCCATAATCAATATTATCTTCATATGATCACCCAGTATCCATAATAAAAAATAGATTTAAAATTTACTTGGAATTACCATGACCCTGGTACGGTGGTGCGGCTTCTGATCTCCGAATATGGCCTTCTCCCATTCAGCTCCCCTCATCAATTTGAGCTTCAAGAATGGGTCAAATCCGTAGTTTAATGCATATTGCTCCCAGGTCCACCAGACAGATTTATCCGGAGCCCGGTCAAGATTTGCATTCTTATACTTCCATAATCTCGGTGACAGCAGGTCACCCGGCTCAATATACTCGCCGAGGGGCAGCTTCGCCTCCAGGCCATTCCACACCACGCAGGGCAGCCAGCTCTCGCTCAGGGCTTCAACTGACTTGCTCGTCCATTCTGATGTTGTCAATTTTCCGATCTTGGGAAGCAGACCTATGTTCAGAATGTTTATCCGGGCGCAGTGAATGCAATTGATGCCTACCTGGGCACCGGATGGAGCGCTCTTTATGGCTGCATAAAGCTCAGAGCCGCTCACCTGATTTATCCCGTCACAATAGGTACATAAAGCTTCAATCTTTTCAACGGACACGAAACCACCTAATTAAAAATTCATTTTAAAGTATATCAAAATAGCGTTCCAAAAGACAAATAAGCTCGCACGCGCTTCCCCCGGACATGGCCCGCTTCCTCGTGGTCCTCGGCACCACTTCCCATTCCGGCAAGAGCACCCTCGTCGCTGCCCTCTGCCGCCTGCTCTCCGATCGCGGCTATCGCGTCGCGCCCTTCAAAAGCCAGAACATGAGCCTCAACTCCTGGGTCACCAGAAACGGCTCGGAGATAGGCATCGCCCAGGCAGTGCAGGCATGGGCGGCCAGGGCGGAGCCGACGGAGTTCATGAATCCCATACTGCTCAAGCCCAAGGGCGACCGCACCTCCCAGGTGATAGTGCTGGGCAGGCCGGTGGCCGACCGCTCGGCAGAACAGTACTACCGGGAGATCGAGGATCTCAAGGGAATAGTGGACCGGTCGGTGGAGGAGCTGGAGAAGGAGTACGACTTCATAGTGGTGGAGGGTGCAGGCGGAGCCGCCGAGATCAACCTCTTCGATCGGGACATCGCCAACATCTACGTGGCCCGCCTCCTCAAGGCGCCCATCATCCTGGTGGGAGACATCGAGAGGGGCGGGGTCTTCGCCAGCCTCTTCGGCACAGTGGCCCTTCTGCCCCCAGACATCCGCCCTCTGGTCAGGGGACTGGTGATCAATAAATTCCGGGGAGACCCCGCCATCCTGGGCACGGGGATGCAGAGCCTGGAAGAGCTTACCGGGGTGCCGGTGCTGGGCGTCCTGCCCTACCTCGACCTGGATATCCCCTCCGAGGACTCCGTCTCCTTGGGCGACAAGGGCCGGCAGGGCGGAAGGAGTGGCAGCGGCAGGGCAGAGGCCGGCGGCGGACAGGTGGAGATTGCCGTCATAAGGCTGCCCCGCATCAGCAACTTCACAGACTTTGAGCCCCTGGAGAGGCAGGCGCGGGTCAGGTATGTGGGCCTGTCCGAGCCCCTGGGCACTCCCGATGCCGTGATCATTCCCGGGACCAAGAACACCATCTCCGACCTGGCCGAGATGGAGGAGAAGGGCATGGCCGGCCGGATCAGGGCGCTCTCCGGCACGCCGGTCCTGGGCATCTGCGGCGGCTACCAGATGCTGGGAAAGGAGATCGTCGACTGCGGCATAGAGGAGACGGAGGGGACATTTCCCGGCCTCGGCCTTCTGGATGCCACCACCCGCTTTGACCTGTATGAGAAGAGGACAGTGCAGGTGAAGAAGAGGGTCACAGGAGGCGGGCCGATCCTGGAGCCCATCCGGGGCCAGGAGGTCACAGGCTACGAGATTCACATGGGCATGACCGAGCCCCGCGGCAAGAAGGCTTTCGATGACGACGGAGCTGTCTCGGAGGACGGACTGGTGATTGGCACCTACCTGCACGGCATATTCGAAAACGATAACTTCCGCACGGCCTTCCTCAATTTCCTGCGGCATAGCAGGGCAAAGAAGCCTGCCAGTTCAGTTGGAGTGGCGGATGCCCCTCCGGAAAAAGAGGCTGCGGCGGAAAGAGAGAGAGAGGATGCCTTCTCAGAGCTGGCCGGGGCGGTGCAGGCTAACCTGGACATGCCCCGCATATGGAGGATGCTGGACCTGGGACAGGAACAGGATTTGCATTCTGATGGTCTATGAAACTGGGCGTGCTATTCTCAGGCGGCAAGGACTCGGTCTACGCCTGCCGCCTGGCCATGGAGAGAGACCGGGTCTCCTGCCTGATCACCCTCATCTCGGACAGCCCGGAGAGCTACATGTTCCACACCCCCAACATTCGCTGCACCGGCCTGCAGGCTCAGGCCCTGGACATACCCAGGCTGGCCTGGCCCACCAGAGGGGTTAAGGAGGCGGAGCTGGAAGACCTCAGAGACGCCATAGCCGCCGCAGAGCGGGAATATGGTATCCAGGGGATAGTCACCGGTGCCATCGAATCCGTCTACCAGGCGGCAAGGGTGCAGAGGATCTGCCGGGACGCCGGCCTGTGGTGCTTCAATCCCCTCTGGCAGGCGGACCAGCTCGACCACCTGCGCCGGATCTGCCAAGAGGGCTATCGCACCATCATATCCGGCGTCTATGCCTATCCCTTCGACTCCTCGTGGCTCGGTGCGGAGATCAATGAGGAGCGCATACTCGCCCTGGAGAGGCTGCAGGAGAGGTATCAGATCAATCCCTCCGGAGAGGGCGGTGAGCTGGAGACACTGGTCCTGGACGGCCCCATATTCAAAAAGAGGATCGAGGTCATCCGGGCAGAGAAAATATACGCCAATTACAGCGGCCGGTATGTCATCCAAGAGGCGAAGCTGGCGGATAAATGAATGTGGATTAGTGAATGTGGATGAGGGAAAGAAGTGCGTGAAGGTGCAGCTATGAAGGGCGGCGAGGGCAGCGCCGGCGGAGATAACCGCGAAGGCGGTGAAATCCTCCTCCTCGATCTGGCCTGCGAGAAAGACCACCTCTCCCGCTACGAGTTCGTCTATCCGGTGCGCCAGACGCTGCAAAGGGCAGGATGCAACTGCCGCCTGATGCACTACACCGATTTTTGTATCGATGATGCGGAGGGGCGCGGGGTCATCCTCTGCGGCACGGCCCTCATGGACAACGGCTATGCGGAAAACCTATCTGCCTTTTCGTGGCTGGCGGACTTCCGTGGGCCGGCCCTGGGCATATGCGCGGGAATGCAGGTCATAGCGGCAGTCTATGGTGGCGGCATCGTCAGCCAGCCGGCCATCGGCCTGGAGAGGATCGAGATCCTGGAGCCGTCGCCCCTCCTGGGCGAGCCGCGGGCCATAGAGGGCTACATGCTGCACAATTATGCGGCGAGCTTGCCGGAGGGCTTTTCCCTCCTGGCGGGCTGCGCGGAAGCGGCGCAGGCCTTCCGCCACAGGAGCCGCCCCATCTACGGCATAATCTTTCACCCGGAGGTGCGAAACCGCTGGATACTGGAGGGCTTCGCCTGCCGCCTCGCCCACAACCGGCAAGGCCCTTCCGACGAAACCGATTTATGTAATGAATCCTCACAATGAGAAGTGATATGCAAGACTACTCCGAAAACCAATTCCTGGCCTCTACCAAGATCCCCGACCTGGACATAGAGATCTGCGATGTGACCCTTCGCGACGGCGAGCAGATGCCGGGAGTGGTATTTCGGGCCGATGAGAAGCTTGACATAGCCATGCGGCTGGACGAGATCGGAGTCGAGGTCATCGAAGCCGGCTTTCCCGTGGTCTCGGCGGCAGAGAAGAATGCGGTGAGGGAGGTCTGCAACCTGGGGCTGAAGGCCAGGATATCCGCCCTCTCCCGCTCCGTCAAGCAGGACGTGGACGCCGCCGTCGACTGCGGCGTGGACATGATCTCGGTCTTCATCGCGACGTCAGACCTGCACCTCAAGCACAAGCTGCACATGAGCTGCCCGGAGGCCATCTCCTGCGCCCTGCAGACGGTGGAGTACGCCAAGGATCACGGCCTGATTGTGCGCTTCTCGGCGGAGGATGCCACGCGCACCGATTTTGAGATTTTAAAGAAGCTGTACAAAAAGGCAGAGCAGTATCACGCCGACTACATCAGCGTGGCCGACACCGTGGGCATCATGAATCCGCGCACGACCTACTACATGATATCGGAGCTCAGGAAGACGGTGAAGATCCCCATCTGCATGCACTGCCATGACGACCTGGGACTGGCCCTGGCCAACACCCTGGCCGGTGCCGAGGCGGGCGCCAAGCAGCTTCACACCACAGTCAACGGTATCGGCGAGAGGAGCGGAAACACTGCCCTGGAGGAGCTGCTCGTCGCCCTGCGGCTGCACTACGGCCAGGAGAGATATGACCTGACCAAGCTCAAGGACCTCTCCAAGCTGGTGGAGACCTACTCCGGCGTGCCGGTGGCAAAGAACAAGGCCGTGGTGGGGACGAACGCCTTCGCCCACGAGTCAGGCATACACGTGGCTGCCGTGCTGGAGGAGCCGCGCACCTACGAGCTGTACTCACCGGAGATGGTGGGGGCGGCGCGGCACATCATCATCGGCAAGCACACCGGGGCCAAGGCCCTGCGCTACATCACCCAGAGGATGGGCTACTATCTCAAGGACGAGGAGCTGGTGGACCTCTCGGAGAGGGTGAAGATGTGCAGCGAGTTCAAGCACGCCAT
>CAYQKI010000109.1:0-6203 GCA_964418105.1 uncultured Methanotrichaceae archaeon
GATTTATTTTGCTGATAGGAACCATACTTGGAATAATAATTGATGGGATTCATCACTCGATTGTGGAAGATGGTATATTTGACAGCTTACTGGAAATGAACGAGATACATAATATCGGAAGGGATTGTAAAAAAATATGCGGCATAGATAAACCCATCAGCCACCATTATTTCTTCAGTAAAATGAAAACCGATGCCATCAATATAAGCAATTACTTTATAAAAGGCTACTATTGCTATTCAGAGTTCTATTCTAATACATTTCTCGCTCTGTTGCCATTCTCCCTGATTGTGCCGTATTATCTTGTAAAATCATTGCAGATACCGTGGCAGCAATGCATCTACATAGGGATTGCATCATTACTTCTCGCATGCGTTTGTCTCTATAGCGGCTTCGTTGCATACCAAGGCTATATTAGAGGAGTCAATTCCGCGATATACGGATATGTATCAAACAGCAAGCCGGAGGAAGCGAGCAGCTCTTCTATTAAAGCGGTCTATTCTGTGATATGCGATTGCATAAAAGGGGAAAAGAAGATATGAAGCTCGATTCTTATCTTATTCATTTGCCAATCCTCATAATATTGGCTATTATGATGGGGTTATCACCCATACATGAATGGTTACATGGAATAAATTTAAATTATGCAGCTATTACTATAATATTATGTATATTTTTAACTGTGATTTATAGATCTGATAATGAAATTTATAAAATCAGTTTTAAAAATACAACTAATAACGATATCAGTACTGGGATTAATATTATTTTACCAAATGGAGTGGAGTATGTATCCTCTAATCCAACACCATCTAAGGCGGAAAAGGGATGCTGGACACTCAGTTGGAAAGACTTTCAAATCAAGAAAATGAGTTCCAATCTGATTTTGCTAAAGATTCGAAAAGAAGATAAACGAGAATTATCCGAGAATAATGGTAATATTAATATAAATATTAATCAAACGAATGGAAACGACAAGATAACTCATGAAATCATTCCACCCACAGATCAATTTTCAGGGAGAAATTTCGTAGAAATATTTGTTATGAAAATGTCCAGGAGCGCTTTTCAATTAGCATGGAGATTGGTGTTCATATTATTTTTAGTTTTTTTTGTATTATTGTTCTCTCCGCCCATTCAGATAATCCTTACACCTCAAGCAATTTCTGAGAATATGTCCTCTGGTGATGTACTTATCGAGACAATCTCCATAAAAAATCTGGGCGCGGACGTAGATAAAACACAGCTCCAATTTGTCAGCGCAGCCCAGATATTAGATTTGCAAGATGTTGATAATAAAATATTAACTGATTTGTTAAATAATTTGAGCAATAATATTCAATCTATAAATGAATCACTAAATGACACAGATAACATAGATTTAAAAAATACTATAAACATACAGAATATATTAATTGATATAAAAAATAATATGATTACCGAGAATAAGGTTTTTGATGACAATTTATCGAAATTCAAAAGTAATCTCAAGATGTTAAATGAAAGTGTATTAAGTATAGAAAAATCTGTAAGCGTCGATAAAAGAACCACAATATTTAATCTGAGTTTAACTAATATAAAAAATAATATATCGTCTTTGGAAAGAGTCATAGCTATCGATAATAACATCTCGGTTGCTATTTTAGGAAATAATCCGGACACGGATAAGCTTTCCTGCAGTGATATCAGATTCTATCGCCTTCAAATTGCCTCTCCAGATATCCCCGGCAAATTCAAAGGAGAAATCAGAGTGACTGTAGAATCAAATAAAGAAGAGAAGATAGAGAGAATTCCGGTATATGTGGTGGTCAAGTAAAAAAAACAGGGCAAACGCCTTTTCGGCTGAATGGACACAATTTATCTCATTGCCTAATGATCCTTCTGTAGCAGCAGGTGCTGCATCTTGTCCCTCTTCGTCTCCAGATACCTGCGGTTGACGCTGTTCGGCTCTATCTCCAGTGGAACCCTCTCCACTATCTTCAGGCCGTAGCCCTCCAGGCCGATGACCTTCCGGGGATTGTTGGTGAGCAGGCGCATCTCCCTGATGCCCAGGTCGAAGAGTATCTGCGCGCCGATGCCATAGTCCCGCAGGTCGGCGGGATAGCCCAGCTTGTGATTGGCCTCCACTGTGTCCGAGCCCTCGTCCTGGAGGGCATAGGCGCGCAGCTTATTGGCGAGGCCAATGCCCCTGCCCTCCTGGCGCATGTAGAGCAGCACTCCATTCCCATTCTGATTGATGAGATGAAGCGCCCGCCTCAGTTGCTCGCCGCAGTCGCAGCGCTGGGAGGAGAATACGTCGCCGGTCAGGCACTCGGAGTGCACCCGCACCAGGGCACTGGGCGCAGCAGGGTCACCCGCCACCAGGGCGATATGGCACTGGCCGTTTAGGACCGACTCATAGCCCACCGCCCGGAAGTATCCAAATTCAGTGGGCAAGGAGACGTCGGAGACCTTGCGGATGAGCTTCTCGCGCTTCATCCGGAATTTGATGAGGCTCTCGATGGTGAGCATCTTCAGGCCGTGTCTTTCGGAGAACGCCTCCAGCTCCGGCAGCCTGGACATGCTACCGTCCTCATTCATGATCTCGCAGATGACTCCCGCCGGATACAGCCCCGCCAGCCGGGCCAGATCCACGCAGGCTTCGGTGTGGCCGGTGCGCTGTAGCACTCCACCTCTCCTGGCCTGGAGGGGGAAGAGATGGCCGGGTGTGACCAGATCGCTGTGCCTGGAGGCGGGATCTATGAGGGTCTGCACAGTCACGGCTCTGTCAAAGGCTGAGATGCCGGTGGTGGTGTTCTTCCTGGCATCTACAGAAACGGTAAAGGCCGTGCCCATGGACTCGGTGTTCTGGCGGGTCATGAGGGATAAGTCGAGCTCTGCCAGCCTCTCCGCCGTCATGGGCATGCATATCAGGCCGCGGGCATGGCGGGCCATGAAGTTGATGGCATCAGGTGTCACCTTTTCGGCAGCCATCATCAGGTCGCCCTCATTTTCCCGGTTCTCGTCGTCAAGAATGATGATAAAGCGGCCTGCCTGGATGTCGGATATGGCCTCTTCTACAGTGCAAAACGGCATAAGATGAAAGGCAGGACCGCCGCATACTTAAGAGTTTTGCAGATCAGTTCCTTCAGGACCAGACGCCTGCCAGGGCCGTCCGGCAGCGTGGGCAGAGCCCATTCACCAACGAGTTTCTCATTACCCTGTAGCCGAGCCTCTCAATGAGTAGCTCCCCGCAAGAGGGGCAGAGGGTGTTTTCGCTCTCGCCGGGGATATTGCCGGCATAGACGTGCCTGAGACCTGCTTGGCGGCCTGCCATTAGACCCCGGCGCAGAGACTCTATCCCCGTCCTGGGCGCATCCGTCAATCGGTACATGGGATAAAAGGCGGATACGTGCCAGGGCATGTCCCGGCTGATGCCTGCCAGAAATTGGGCGATGTCCTGCAAAACCTGCTCCGAGTCATTGTAGCCCGGGATGAGAAGGGTGGTGACCTCAACCCAGACCCCCTCCTTCCAGAACTGCTCGATATTATGCTTGACCGGCTCCAGCCGGGCGGAGCAGACCTTCCTGTAGAATTGATCGTCCCCCTTGAGGTCGATGTTGATGGCGTCGATCAGTGGGACAATACTCTGCCTGGCCTGCTCCCCCATGTAGCCGTTGCTGACAAAGACGCACTTGAGCCCCGCCTGCCGGGCGGCAGCCGCCACATCCAGAGCATACTCCAGGAAGACTGTAGGCTCAGTATAAGTGCAGGATATGGATGAACAGCCCAGGGATTGCGCCTGTGTGGCCACCTGCTGGGGCGGCACAAATTCGCCGGGAATCCTGCCCGTCTCCCCGGGCAGTTGGGAGATCTCGGCATTCTGGCAGTGCAGGCAGCGGAAGTTGCAGCCGGCTGTGGCTATGGAATAGGAGAAGCTGCCCGGCTGAAAATGAAATAGCGGCTTCTTCTCAATGGGATCGGCATTTGCGGCAACCAGATTCCCATACACCAGAGTCATCAGCCGTCCCTGCCGATTCTCCCGCACTGCGCACAGCCCCCTCTTACCGGGCCTTATGCGGCATTGCTGATGGCAGAGGCGGCAGGATGCATCTCCACCTTGAAGCGATTCCCAGAATTGGGCCTCTTTGACCGTTTGATCAGACATAGAATAATCACAGCATTATCAATGGCATTCTTTATATGAATATCTGGGCACAAAGACAGAAAAAAGTTTTGGGATAATGAAATTGCTTTAAGCTCTCCTGGCGAAGAGGAGAGCAGCTCCGAGAAGGCCGGTCAGGGCAAACAGGCTCTCAAATCCGGGTGCTGCCTTCTCAGCAGCCGCCGTGGCATTCTCCTTTACTTCCTCAGCCTTGGCGGTTGCATCTTCCTTGACTTCCTCGGCCTTGGCGGTTGCATCTTCCGTTACTTCCTCGGCCTTGGCAGTTGCATCCTCTGCGGCGGCAATAACAGTCTCTTTTGCCTCTCCTGCGGCGCTTTCTACAGCAGCAGCGCCTTGCTCAATTTCCTCCTTAACGGCAGGCTCTTCGGCATTTACGGCCATGGCGGCGATGAACAGTGTCATCAGGGCCACAAGCAAAATAGATACTAATTTCATTATTGTTCCCTCCATTGGATTTAATCTTCCTTGATCATCGGGGAAGATATCTTTAAAGATGACAAGGTTAAATTTCTGTCGTAAAGATCCTATTTATCTTTTTTGGTAAAAGAGGACTTAAAGAGAAATGATCAGGCGAAAAAGAAGATAGTTCTGGAGAGCCTAGGCCCTCCAGCTATTTGATTTTACTCCTTTCTGCCAAGCACCAGGTAGGCAACAGCCAGAAGTCCGGTGATGGCGAAGACGCTCTCGAATCCGGGCTCAGTCTTGGCGGGCTCGGTCTCGTTTGTGGCGGCTGCTGCATGCTCCTCAGCAGCGACAGGTGCCTCAGCAGTCTCGTTCTCGACTACTGCGGGCTCCTCAGCGACGGGCTCCTCGGCGGCCACAGGCTCCTCAGCGGCTACAGGCTCCTCAGTTGTTGCGACCTCAGCGGTCTCAACAGCGGGTGTCTCGGCAGCGCCCTCAATGGTGACTTCCTTGTAGATGTAGTATCTGAGCGGGTTGGCATCGTCGACTACATCCTGATCGGAGGTCATGATCTTGACGTCGCCCATCAGGTCGATGTCCTTGTTCTTGCTCAGGGTCACTGTGTTGTCCTTGTTGTCCATGGTGATGGTGTCAGCGGAGACGCTGGCGATTCTCATCTTGTCGTATTCGGTGTCGACCTTGACCTCGGTTGCGACCTCAGAGATCTGCCAGATGCCGTCGATGGTGGCCAGGTTCTGGTCTGCGCCACGGAAGGCGTTCTTGAAGTGAGCAGCGATGATAACCAGGTCCTTGGAGTCTCCGACATCCTTCTTGTAGTAGTAGGTCTTGTCGGCCATGGTTGGGTTATCCTTGGACGGGGAGATGACCTTGCTGTCTACTACGGCGCCATCCTTGGTGAGCTCGAGGTAGACCTTGTTGCCGTCGATATCAATGGACTTGATAGACAGCTCATAGCCCTCTTCCATCTTGAGGGGTGTGCCGGATGTGACGGTCATTTCATCGTCGTTGTCCATCAGAATCTCTTCGAGCTGTTCGTCAGAGAGGGAGTTCTCATCGGTGGACTCCTTGAACAGAACCTCATCGGCATCATCGATGTTCTCATCGTTGAGGTAGCCGGCGAAGTACTTCTGGGCCTGGAATCCGATGACGTTGTAGAATCCCCATGCATCGAAGTCGAAGTCATTCTTCTGGGCGGTTGTGGTGTAGGCTACGCCGCTGGGCTCCTGAAGCTTATTGCCCTCGGTTATGGTTGTGGTGAGCTTCTCAGTTCCCAGGTCGTCATCAATGTCGTAGTAGAAGCCGGCGAAGTTCTTGGCGGTCCACTCGAAATTGGCGTTGGCAACCTGTCCGCGGACCTCATATGTGCCGGGCTCGGTTGTTACCTTGGCGATGTAGTATCTCTGTGGGTTGGCATCGTCGATTACATCCTGGTCAGAAGTGATGATCTTGACGTCGCCCATCAGATCGATGTCCTTGTTCTTGCTCAGAGTTACTGTGTTGTCCTTGTTGTCCATGGTGATGGTGTCAGCAGAGACGCTGGCGATTCTCATCTTGTCGTACTCGGTGTCGACCTTGACCTCGGTTGCGACCTCAGAGATCTGCCAGATGCCGTCGA
>CAYQKI010000110.1:0-6077 GCA_964418105.1 uncultured Methanotrichaceae archaeon
CGCATATTCCTCAGCTTGGGATTTGATATTGCACTGCCAGCGCCCGAGATTTATCTTGGCACGTCCTCAGTGAGCACAGGAGGATTATCCTTGATCCATTTATCATGAGCCGCATAGAGGTCCTGCCTGATTTCAAGCACGGCACATACCGAGGCCTCTGGGCTTGTGCAATATGCCTCGATATCTTTCGCGATCCTATAGATCTCCGTCTGGAATGGCGACCACTGCATGAGTGCGCCAGGCTCGAAATCGGGCTCATCGGATGGTTTTTCCGCGGCATAATTTCCCATCATCCGATCTTTGGGTGATATAATTCTAAGAGTCTGGCGGCAAGTCTCAAAATCCGCCGAAAGCTTTTGATACATGTCTAATTTATTTCTTAATTTATTGACAGCCGCTTCGTCGGTTGGTGACTGCCACTTCTTTTCACTCTTGCGGTCAAGCTTGGATTGGGTATCTGCCAGCGACCTGCGCAATTCTTCTCCCACAAAAAAGAAAATCTGTGGTCTAATATAATAGGGATGCTCAGTATCATTCGGGTGACTAGTGTTTCCATTTCTGGTTTTCCTGGCTGCTCCCTTGTATATCGCGCGTTTTCCAACCAATGAGTCAATTTTTGGCTTCAAGTTGCTCTTGCCAATTTTGGTTTTTTCTTCCAAGTCCCAGAGAGCATGTCCCTTATCGTCAGCAAGTGCCACGAGAATCATCAATTCTCTATCTGTGAATCTTCTTATGGGAATCACCTCATCGCAGAGTATTGATACTTCCATTTAGTTATAGTTTTGGTTACACATAACTCAAAAACTATAACTTATATTTAAATATAAATTGATTACTAGAGTTTTCCATGCAACTCGTTTTAGGGCAAAGGAAAGTGCAGGTGATAGGAGGAAGTTTTCTTGTCAACCTGCCGAGACCTTGGGTAATAACCCATGGTTTGAAACAGGGAGACCCTGTACTCATTGAACTGCAGCCAGACGATTCTTTGAAGATATCCTGCGTGTCGCTCAGCCCTTCCAGATCGCAGGAAACCACATCCAAGAATTCTATTTTTGCTCAGAGCCTTTGCTCTGAGTGTTTCAAGCCAATAGAAGCTGCGTTGGATCGCGACGCGAGGCGACACTTCAGCAATGACATGCTCTGCCAGTGCGGGAGAGGATCTTGATAGACTCCAGAGTTTGTCGGCTTGGATTCTATGAAGAGTCCATTGGCGATCTTCATAATATCATGGAGGCAGACGGCTATATACTGGCAAGAATTGGGCCAGCAGTCGTAGTTTTGCCCCATGAAATGGGTGCGGAGCTAAAGCCTCTGATCGGATCGAGGATTGGCATTTTGCGAACCGAGCAGGATTACAGGCTCAGGATCTTCCCGGCTTCGAAGACAGCGAAAGCCTCTAAGAGCACTCTCATAAACACCATGAGGTGCCAGGTATGACCTCTGGCCTTCGTGTCGGCCCGAGCACTTCAAATTCGCCATTCGATAGGGCATTAGAGCGCATCCCCTGGCAGCTTAGAAGGCCTGAGATCAGATTTACCATCATCCCTCTGGGCCAGAAGAGCCCCATTGGAAAAGCCTGGGACGAGCCCGGAGGATCAAACTATGGCCATGAAGATCCTATGCTTGCCGGATATCTGGCATCTGGCTGGAACTATGGTGTGGTTGCCGGCCTTTCTGGCCTGGCCGTGGTAGACATTGATAACCTGCAAGAGGCCGAAGCGCTTGGCATTCTGGCCAGGCTGCCTGAGACTTTTCAGGTGAGAACCGGAGGCGGAGGACAGCACCACTATTACTGGTGCCCTGGCCTGCGAAGAATAAGCTTCTACCACCCAAAAAAGCTGGACGAGGGTGGATCGGCTCTTCACCTGGGCGAAGTTCAATGTGAGGGGCAGCAGGTAGTGGCCCCTGGGAGCCTGCATAGATCGAGACGGCGTTACGAGGTAATTCGCGATGTTGCCATATCCTGCATAACCGAGCAGGAGATCATTCAAGCACTCGCAGGGCTGAAGTTCTCCAGGGCCAGGGAGAAGGAACCCAAAGCTTCCGGCTGCGCGCAGGATCTCCCGTTGCCAAGGTATAGAGATGGCATCCTGCTTGGTGCCCTCATTCCTATAGACTCCATCGTCTGGCCCAAAGGCCAGGTGGAAAGGCATGGCCAGGAGTTGAGAGGTGCCCACCCGCTGCATGGTTCAGAATCGAAAGATAACTTCTCCATAAACCTGGGCCAGAACTGCTGGCATTGCTGGCGTCATGAGACCGGCGGAGGGCCTCTGGAGTTTCTGGCCATGCAGATGGGGCTGCTGGACTGCGGGGAGGTGCGACCTGGTTGCCTAAAGGATGTCTTTCCCAAGGTGGTTCGGGAGGCGAGAAGGAGAGGATACTGCCTGCCAGGGGACAGCAGATGACCTCTGAGGAACAGGATAATGGTGCCCTGCAAGAAAAGCCCAGGAAGAGCAGGAAGAAGGGCCGAAATGAGGAGGATGAGGCCCCCCAGAAGGATCAATACCAGCTTGAGGTCGAGGCCGAACTCAAGGCGCTGGAGAGGCACCGCCCCAGGGCCTTGGAGATCCTGGAGAGAGGAGACCCGCTTGGCTTCTTGCTCGACACCTTCAGCCAGATCCATGTGGGAGACAGGGACGCTGCCGAGGTCCAGTTCATAGCTTTTGGCTGCCAGTCGTCTTCCAACTCTCATGGGATTCAGGCCAACTGGACCGGCCCATCCGGCAAAGGAAAGAGCGCTGGAGCTGAGGCCTGCTATCATCTCCTTCCCAAGATGTATGTGCTGAAGGGATCGGTGTCGGCAAAGAGCCTCTTCTACCATAAAGACTTGCCAGACGGGGCCTGCATCTTCCTGGATGATTTGAAGGTGGAAGAGGGCTCAGACCTGGAAGCGACCATAAAGAGGAGCACATCTGCCTTCCAGGAAGGAGCCTATCATGAGACTCTGGATGGCAACCGGCAGCTATTGCGGATGAGGCTGCCGAAAAGGCTATGCTGGACGCTTACCTATGTCGATGTGATCGAGAGTGGAGACCAGTTCCTCAATCGCATGTTTGTGATCAAGACTGATTCCTCCAGGGAGGCGGATGAGCAGGTGTGCAGACATATCCTGCTCCGGGCGGAGCGCGGCGAGTCTGCGTTTCCCGTAATCGAAGAGGTGACAATCTCCAAGGCCATGATGCTGGACATCAAAAACAAGCCGCCTTACCGAGTAGTAATCCCCAATCTATCTGAAAGGGTGAGCTTTACAGACCGGCGCAACCGGAGAAATCCTGACCTCTTCGTGGACCTGGTAATAGGTCTGGCATGTCTGCGGCACCGGCAGAGGAAGAGAGAACAGGTAAGGGAAGGGGAATGGACTCTTTATGCCAGCATGGAGGATATCCGAGAGGCTGCCAGGATATTCAATGCCCAGGGAGATTATCTCGGCTCCAGGCTGGATGACGCAGAGAGGGCTGCTGCTCTGTTCATATTTGAAGCGGGAGAGGCGGGGCTGTCCATCAAGGCTCTTGCTGAAAAGCTGAGGGCAAAATACCCTGAGGATGGCTGGAATGAGAAGAAGGCCAGAAGGCTTCTTCTGGGCAGGCAGGAGAAGAATGGTGGAATGGGAGGGCTGGCCGGTAGGCTGCCTGGACTGTATGCCGAGGATGTAGCCCACTGCAACGAGTACGGCTGTTCCATTGGCAAGCCAATCAAGCACTTCAAGTTCCCTCAGGACGTATCAAAGCTGGACTTTTTTGGTCTGCAGGTTATGGTCAGGGAGCAAAGGGATGCAACAGCTTCTGATGACAGGCCGCAGGGCAATTCCCCGAACACCCCATCTTTCCCCAAGGGCAATGGGGAGAGGCAGAACGAGAACAGTAACCATGCCGTAGCTGCCTGCTCCCCCAATTCCCATGATGATGAGTGCAATGTTAAGACCGGAGGGGAGAGCAAAGATTCATCCATCAGCGCTGAGTCCGGGGAAATGAGGGATTTTGGGGAAAAGGCCGGAGAAAACAAGGCTAATGATAGGGAAAATGACATCCTGTCGCAACGGGGAAATGAAGGGGAAAGCGGCGGGGAAATAACTCACTCTCCAGAACCATCCCAGGGGCCTTCACATGAGCCTGAGCCCAGACTGGAGGCTAATATCAGGCGACTGGAGGAGCTCAAGCAGGAATCGATCAAAAGAAAGATGGAGGCTGCCAGGAAGGATGAGGCATTCTCATATCCTGCATCATATCCTCTATCAGTCTCCGGCCAGGGCGTGGTGGCTGAAGGATGGGAGGATGCCCTCCTGATCCGCTGCTGCGAAGAACTGAGCAAACGGAAGCAAGAGATCACTTCGTTCAAGCTGGCCGACCTGGCGAGGGCTGGGGGAAGTCCGATTGCCATTGAAAAATGCAAGGCGTGGCTGATGAACAGAGCATCTACCCAGCAGGACCACCACGAGGATTGCGGTTCATGCTCTGTCGCCCTGAAAGGTGACAGGTCGGCAATCAAGTGCAATCCCTGCTTTTATCTGAGACATGATGAGCATATCGACGGGGAGGAATAATGCCCAGGCCATGCACGGTTTGCACTCATAAGGATATCGAAGAAATCAACAAGCGGCTGCTTGGAGGTGAAATATACCGGACGATAGCGGACGATACCGGACTGTCCGAAACCTCTCTGAAGCGGCATAAATCTGAGCATATTCCTGCTGCGGCTGCCAGGGCAACCAAAGCCGTAGAGGTCGCCAAGGCGGATGGCCTGCTTGAGGACATTAAGGGTTTGCGAGAGAAGGCCATGGTCATCCTGCAGAAGGCGGAGGAATCCGGAGATCTGAAGACCGCCCTTCTGGGCATTCGAGAAGCCAGAGGCTGCCTGGAGCTGCTGGCCAAGGTGGAAGGGCAGCTAAGCGATCGGCCGCAGATAAATATCCTGATCAATCCGGAGTGGATACAGCTTCGCACCCAGATAATCAACTCGCTGGAGCCGTATCCAGAGGCCAAGGAGGCGGTCATCAATGCTCTCCCGTGACCTCTTATGCGCTCTCAAGCCGTCTATGTGGGCGGCCAGGAGCCTTGGATTTGTGGCCGATCCCTGGCAAGCCGAGGTTTTAGACAGCACTGCCAGGAAGATTCTGCTCTGCTGCTCCAGGCAGAGCGGCAAGAGCTCTGTCTCGTCCATTCTGGCCCTGCATACGGCGCTCTTCCGGCCTGGAAGCCTGGTCTTGATGGTCTCGCCGTCGCTTCGGCAATCCAGTGAGCTGTTCCGGAAGCTTTTAGGCTATTTGGCGATGCTGGAGCCAGTGCCCATCAGGATTGAGGACACCAGGCTCAGCCTGAAGCTGGATAATGGATCCCGTGTTATCTCCCTGCCAGGGTCAGAGGGCACCATCAGAGGCTTTTCCAGCGTCTCTCTGATAATAATCGACGAAGCAGCCAGGGTTGGAGATGATCTTTACTACTCTGTGCGGCCCATGCTGGCCGTCTCCAGGGGGCGGATGCTGGCTCTCTCGACTCCTTTCGGCAAGCGCGGCTGGTTCTTTCATGAGTGGTCGGATGGCACGCTCTGGCAGAAGCACGCAGTCAAGGCGCTGCAATGTCCGCGGATATCCAGTGATTTCCTGGAGGAGGAGCGTCGGTCCATGCCTGCGGCGTGGTTTGATGCGGAGTATATGTGTGAGTTCACAGAGGCGGTAGACAGTGTGTTCAGCTATGAGCAGGTCATGGCTGCAGTGGCAGAAGATGTTGAGCCTCTGGATTTGGGAGGAGAGGAATGATCAAATTTTTCGTGGGACTGGATTTGGGTCAATCACAGGATTACACGGCCCTGAGCATCCTGGAGCGCTTGAAGAACGACAAAGAGTACGTCTATCATGTCCGTCACCTGGAGCGCATTCGAGGCGCGCCATATCCGTCTATCGTTGAAAAGACAGCCAGGATAATGCAATCTCCGGGGCTGAAAGGCTGCGCTTCTTTGGTGGTGGACCAGACGGGAGTGGGAGCGCCAGTGATCGATCTATTCAAGGATGCAGGGCTTGAGCCGGTGGGAGTGCTGATTCACGGAGGCGATAAGGCATCGCACGAAGGCGAAAGCTGGAGAGT
>CAYQKI010000111.1:0-5875 GCA_964418105.1 uncultured Methanotrichaceae archaeon
CAGCCCATGCACAGGTTCTCCTTTGGTATGCCCACCGCATCCACCAGGCCCTGGTGGCTGACGTAGCCCAGAGAATCGGCGTTGATCACCGCCTCCACGCCGGCCACAGTCTTGAAGGCGGCTATAAGCTCCTCTCTGCTGGCCATGTCGATTCCCAGATAGCACGGCGCCATTATGGGGGGGCTGCCGATCCTCACGTGCACCTCTTTGGCCCCCGCGGCACGCACCATGTTCACAATCCGGCGGCTGGTGGTTCCCCGCACAATGGAGTCGTCCACGAGAACCAGCTTGTTGCCCTCGATGTTGGGGCGAATGGTATTCATCTTGAGCCGAACCGCCGTCTCCCTCATGTTCTGGTCGGGCATGATGAACGTCCGGCCTATGTAGCGGTTCTTCATCAGGCACTCCCTGTATCTGATGCCGGAGCGCTGGTGATATCCGACAGCGAGAGTGATCCCGGAGTCGGGGATAGGCGTGACAGTATCGGCGTCTGCCGGGTGCTCGCGAGCGAGATTTGCCCCAATATTCACTCGCACGTCGTATATCAGCCGGCCGTCCATGATGCTGTCCGGCCGGGCGAAGTAGATGTACTCAAATATGCAATGCGCCGCATTGGGCAGGCGGGCCAGTTGGTAGCACTGCATCTGGCCGTTGCGGATGACCACCAGCTCGCCGGGCTTTACATCCCGTATCAGCTTTCCGTTCAGGGTATCGATGGCCGCGCTCTCCGAGGCCACCATCAGGCCGGAGTCGAGCTGGCCGATACACAGGGGCTTGATGCCCAGCGGATCGCGCACGGCGAGAACCGTGTCCCCCCACAGGAAGACCAGCGAATATGAGCCGACGATCTTTCTCATCAGCGCCCGCACCGCCTCCTGCAGGTCGAAGCGCAGCAGCTCTTTCACAAAGATATGAGCTATGACCTCGGTGTCAGAAGTAGAATAGAATATGTCGCCTGCCCCCTCCAGTTGCTCTCGAAGCTGGCAGGAGTTGACAAGATTGCCGTTATGCGCCACGGCAATTGCCCCGTCCTTGTACTTGACCAGAAGAGGCTGGCTGTTCTCTATACAGGAGCGGCCCGATGTGGGATAGCGCACATGCCCGATGCCGACCCTGCCGCGCAGGAGCGCAATCTGGGCATCATCGAAGACCTCGGAGACCAGGCCCATGCCCCGGTGGGTGCGAATGGCCTTCCCGTCATGCACCGATATGCCCGCTGCCTCCTGTCCGCGGTGCTGCAGGGCATAAAGGGCATAATAAATGGACTTGGCCACATTATTGCCTGTCTCCTGCAGAGAGATCCCGACAACGCCGCAGGCATCGTGCAACTTTGCGCCTCTAATAATCTGCCTTTCTCATCCACTTGTGACTGCGCAGCTTAGCGGAGATGCCGAAGCCGCATTGAACACAGACCTTTCTCTTGAAGTTAAACGATATACTGCCACAGCGTCTGCACCGAATATGCGATCTCTTTTGGCGCTTGCCCATAGAAGGAGTACCTTTAGTCATCTAAAACACCTCAGGGTGAAATATACACAACATTATCTCCTCGCACGATTACAGTTCCAATCTTGCGTGCTACCGCCCCTTCTGCCACTTCTTCAGTTTTCTCGAGCACCAGGTTCATGTGTATATCATAACCCTGCAGCTCTCCCCGAAAGACCCTTCCGTCTTTGAGCTTAACTATGACGGGGCCGTTCAGTGATTCATTCAGAATATCAAGCGGTCTCTGACCCATTAAACCTCTCTCCAGCGATGATAACCGCAAAAGGCTTCAAAATTGAGACGTGCTCGTTGCATATTTAAACCTATCGGGATATCTCCAGAGCATGAAGACAAAATCCAGGCATCACCTCAAAGGCAGCGACGCCAGGAGGATCATTGCCAGGATTGAGCCCTTGCTGGAGGACTCGTCCCGCCTGCGCAAATCGTCCCTGGAGATGGCCGTAAGCGACGAGGGAGTCGACCTCATCTTCGTGGACGGACGGCCCTTACTGATGATGGTAGACGACCAGCCCTTCTTCACAGTGCTGGGGGCCATTGAACTTGCCCCCAAGAAAAGGCTGGTGGTTGTCGATGCCGGGGCGGTGCGTTTCGTGGTCAACGGCGCAGATATCATGAAGCCGGGCATAGTCGCAGCCGATCCTGAGATTGCCGCAGGCGACCTGGTGATTGTGGTGGAAGAGAGGCATAAAAAGCCTCTGGCCGTGGGGCGGGCCCTGGTTCCAGGATTAGAGATGAGGGGAAAGAAGGATGCAACGGGCGGTGAAACGGAGAGAAGTGATGGGAGGATCGAAGGCAAGAGCGAAGGAAAGGCCGTCAAGTCCCTGCATCATGTGGGCGATGCCATCTGGAAGGGCGTGGAGGAATAAGAGATGGAAGATATCGGCGCACTGCTCAGCCGGGGGTTTTCCCTATGGATGAAAAACCTCAACCTCTGCCTTCCCTTTCTGCTGAGCATCATACTCTCCATGCTGCTCTTGATGTCCTTCCTGATGAGCATCCTCATGATACTCTTGCCCCAGGATAGCCTGGAGGCCCTGGCGTTTGAGGATGCTCAGAATGCGACTCTGATGCAGTCTCAGATGGAGGATCTGCTCTCCAGCCTGGATGCCGGGCAGTTGGCTGTTGCCTTTCTGTTCTTCTTGGGCATAATGCTGTCCATATCGCTGGTCGATGCCTTCTTCTCCGCCGCCGCCATCGGCATGGCCAGGCAGGCCCTGGAGACGGGACGGGCGGATACTGCTGCCATGTGGTCCTTCGGGAGAAAGCATTTGAAGAGTATGTTCCTGGCCACGCTGCTCATAGGGCTGATCACATTTGCGGGGCTGGTCTTTGTCCTTCCCGCCATGGCTGCGGCCCCCAATCCCCTGCAGGCATATGAGGAGACAGCAGGGCTGCTGGCCGTCGGCCTTTTGTTGTTCCTGTTTTATGCTCTGGCGGTATCCATAATCCTGATCGCAGCGCCCTATGCCCTGGTGGTGGGTGATCTGGGCCCCATTGCCGCCGTGAGGGCGGCTCTGTCGTTCTTCAGATACAATAAGTTCGACGTGGCTGTGCTGTGGCTGGTGGTGACTGCCCTATCTGCAGCCCTGCAGATGCTGGGCGGAACAACCTTTGAGGGAATGGATGGCCAGCATCTGTCCCTCCTAGCCAGCCTGGCCAATCTGATAGTACTGGCCCCGCTCTCCTGCCTGTGGTGGACAAGGCTATATATGAACAGGACCGGGATGCTAACGGTCGATGAGGTGAAAGATACATGGTAGATTGGGCGAGATCATATGCCGATGTCATGACGCGTTTTCGGCAGTACACTCTGATGCAGCAGGCGTCCATAGCCGGGGTGCTGGTGCTGGTCTTATCCATCCCATACTCCTATTTTCTTCTGAAGATGGACATAGCGCATTCCATAAGCATGGCCGCCTATTCCACTGTGCTCTTTGTGATGGTCTATTATTTCACATCGAAATATATAACCAAAAAAGTTCAGCAGGCTGCCAGCCAGTCAGCCGGACCGAAGAAGGGCCTGCGCCATAAATAAAGAAGTCGATAGCAACGAAGATAGGAGGAATATGTGATGCAAGAGTTGCAGCTTAAAGTGGTGGAGATGAAGATTCCAGAGGGAGCGAATCTAATTTTGGGCCAGAGCCATTTCATCAAGACAGCTGAGGACATCTACGAGGTCATGGCCGGAACCGCACCCTCGGCAAAGTTCGCTGTAGCCTTCTCCGAGGCCAGCGGCGACTGCCTGGTGCGCCTGGAAGGAAACGACCAGGGACTGATCGATTCCGCCAGGAACAACTCTCTGGAGCTGGGCTGCGGCCATACCTTTGTGCTTCTCATGAAGGGAGCCTTTCCCATCAACGTCCTCAACGCCGTCAAGTCGGTGCAGGAGGTCTGCGCCATATTCTGCGCCACAGCCAACCCCTTGCAGGTTATCGTGGCTGAGACAGAGCTGGGCAGGGGAATCATGGGGGTCATCGACGGCTTCTGCCCCAAGGGCGCGGAGGGGCCGGAACAGGTGGCGGAAAGGAGGAGCCTGCTGAGGAGGTTTGGATATAAGCTATGATCTGGCCATAAAGAACGGCCGGGTCTATACGCCGCGCGGCCTGCTCAGCATTGACATCTGGGTCAGAGAGGGTAGAATTGAGGCTTTAGGCGGCTCGCACCATGCCGATGAGCGGATAGACGCGACGGGGATGCTTGTTCTGCCGGGGGCCATAGACGCCCACGTGCACTTCCGGGATCCGGGGCCCAATTACAAGGAGGACTGGGCCAGCGGATCGGCCTCGGCTGCGGCAGGTGGCGTGACGGCGGTAATAGACCAGCCCAACACCGACCCGCGCACCCTGGACGCCCGTGCCTTCGACATGAAGCTGGACATCGCCAGGCACAGGTCGGTGGTGGACTTCTGCCTGAACGGCGGGGCGGGCGATATCGAGTCTCTGGCAGCCTGCGGGGCGGCTGCCATCGGAGAGATCTTCTCCTACGAGCACAGCGACAGCGAGATGGAGGCCATACTGCAGGACACGGCCAGAGCGGGGCTGCCGGCCTGCCTGCACGCCGAAGACGGGCAGATCATCCGGGAGTGCTCGGCCCCTCTGGAGGACAGACACGAGCCAGAGGTCTACTCCCAGGCCAGGCCGGCACGGGCTGAGGCTGTGGCCATTGAAAAAGCCCTTTCCTGCGCGGACTGCCGCATGGGCCGCCTGCACATCTGCCACCTCAGCTCCGCCCAGGGGCTGGAGAGAGTGCTCCAGGCAAAGCGAGAAGGCCGGCTGGTCACCTGCGAGGTCGCGCCCCATCACCTGCTCTTCACCGCCAGAGATTACCGCGAGCAGGGGTCATTTCTCAAGATGAATCCGCCCCTGCGCTCCCAGGCGGACTGCGATGCCCTCTGGCAGGCTCTGCGAGGCGGCGGGGTGGGCATCGACATCCTGGCCTCGGATCATGCTCCGCATCTGCCAGAGGAGAAGCGTGAGGATATCTGGCAGGCTCCGCCCGGCATTCCCGGCGTGGAGACCATGCTGCCGCTCATGCTCATGGCCGTCAGGAAGAACATGCTCAGCCTGGAAAGATTGGTGGACGCTGCTGCCAGCAGGCCGGCGGAGATCTTTGGCCTCTCCGGCAAGGGCAGAATTGAGCCCGGAAAGGATGCGGACCTGGTCTTAGTGGACAGCAAAGCCGTCTCCAGAATTGACGCAGAAAAGCTGCACAGCCGGGCGGAGTGGACGGCCTACCAGGGGATGCAGGCCATATTCCCAAAGATGACCATCCTGCGGGGAGAGGTTATCTACGATGGTGAGGTCCAGGGGCGGCCCGGTTTTGGGCGGTTCATAAGGCCCGCGGTGCGGGCCGGGCAAAAGGCTTTATGATGAGAGGGACATTACTTCAAGCATGAAATCAGATTCTTCAGGCAGCAGCGATCTGGAGCGCGTCATAGGCAAGGCTGCGGTCGAGGCAGCCAGAATGTCCAGCCAGGCCAGCCAGGCGGCCAAGAAGATCCTGGGCGATGTCACCAGCGAGATCTCCGAGGTCAAGAGCTACGATCTGGCGGCTGTGGATCTCATGGAGACAGAGGAGGAGCTGGTTGCCCTGGTCGCCCTGCCCGGTGCGACCAAAGAGAATATCGACCTGCGAGTGACCGAGGACAGCCTCTTCATAGACGCCAAGGCTCCCCAGCGGGAGGGAAAATACCTGCGCCGGGAGATGAGCACGCTGTCCCGAAAGAGGGAGATCAAGCTGCCCATGGAGATCAAGCCGGAGCAGGTGAAGGCCAGCTTCAAGGACGGCATACTGGAGGTGCGCCTTCCCAAGCTGGTGGTGGTGAGCGCCAAGAGGGTGCAGGTGGACTAGATACAGGATTTGGGTGTTT
>CAYQKI010000112.1:0-5695 GCA_964418105.1 uncultured Methanotrichaceae archaeon
CTCTATGATCTTTATGATCCTGTCGATGGAGACGCACCTTCTGTCGTGGACCTCCACGGAGATGCTACCCCTTCCCCTCTGGTTGTGGGTGGCCACAGGCAGCCTCTCGGCGAGCTCAGATGCCGCCTCTTCGGAGAGGCCCGCCCCGGCCAGCTCTTGGCGTACCTCCTCCCTCATGATCTCCTGGGCGCAGGGGCAGGCGGTCATGCCCAGAACCTCAGCTCCCACCGTCTTTCGCAGGCGGTAGGGCGCAGTGCCATTGGCAGCCCTGGCCACAGCTTCGGCGAAGATGTCCACCACCTCCTGGCAGATGGCCCGGGTCACTGGCGACTGTCTCCTCACTATGTACTCGCTCTTCATCTTCACCTCGGCCCTGGAGGCATACTCATGGCGGGAGAGGAGCCTCTTGGCGATCTCGCCGCACAGCTCCTCTATCTCGTAGACCGGGCGGTTGATGGCTTCCTCTAAAACCTCATCGATGGCCTCGAAGTTGCGGGAGAGGTTTGCTCCCTTGCGGTCGGAGGGCAGGTCGACAAATACCTCAAAATTGGATATCAGGACGACAGGCCGCTCGTCGTTGCCGCGTTCGACCTTTACCAGCTTCTTGACGCCGGTCACACCCACCCGGGTCAGGTTGAAGGGATAGTCGGGCTCGCAGGCCTGGATATCTGGCAGACTATGCACGCCGATTCACCTTTGCCCCGGATACCGGCTAGCAGAGTGCTCCTCGGGATGGCTGGAAGTCTCTGCTTCATACAGCAGGGCTTCCGTCTCTATCTCCTCAGCCACGCAGATGAGCCGGTCCACCTCCAGCATCATATCCTGCAATTTGTCATCGATTCTCTGGTGGCATTCGTCCGAGGAGAGCAGAGATCTCTCCAGCTCGGCAAGCAGCTCTTCATCATTCATATCAAGCAGCTCGCAGATCCTGCTCCGGACATCCTTCGTGTCGGGCATGCTCTTTCATTGATGACGAACATATTTGAGACTTTGCCAGACAGCCTGATTTGATCAGCAGTCAGATATATCTATGCGAAGGGCCAACCCTCTGGAAAAGGAGATCTACTGATGATCAAGCAATGTCCTCAGCACGGATTGTTCAGGGGGGAGCATTGTGAGTGCGGCTCCGCCGGCCAGCTTTTATTGGACGATGCTAAGACGGAGCAGCTTGGCAGGCTGGTGGCGGGGTGCCTTCGCCATTTCCCCGGAGATCTGGGGCTGGTCATGGATAGCCGCGGTTGGGTGGACCTGACCAGGCTCTCCCAGGTGGTCGCCAGCCGCCATCGCTGGGCGAGCAGGGACATGATTGTGGCACTGGCCAGATCCGATTCCAAGCAGAGGTTCGAGATCTCCGGCGATAAGGTTCGGGCCAGGTACGGCCATTCCGTAGATGTGGAGCTGGACCATCCGGACAATGAGCTGCCCAGGCTCTATTATGGGGCCAGCGAAGAGGAGGCTGACAGGATCCTCGAGATCGGCATCAAGCCAGCGTCGCAGAGGTATGTTCACCTCTCCACCACTCCGGAGAAGGCATGGCACGTGGCCACCTTCCGCACCGGCAATCCCAGGGTGATCCAGGCCGATTCGGCAGCCGCCCAGGCTGCGGGAGTCAGGATGATGACTGTGAGCGATGATATCGTCATATCCGAGACAATCCCTGCCAGATTTCTCAGCATAATGAAGGCTCAGGACATTCGCCGCCAGGATTAGCGGGGCGGGGCGAGCATCCATTTTATCTTCCGAAGCGCCTATCCCTTCTCTGGCTGTCTCTTATGGCCCGGAGAAAGTCTATCTTTCTCATCTCCTTCCAGTTGACATCTGTAAAATAGAGTTCTGAGTAGGACGCCTGCCAGATCATGAAGTCGCTCAGCCTTTTCCCTCCAGCTCTGATCACCAGATCGGGCTTTTCGCTGAAGCGCAGGTGCGATTCGATGGTCTTCTCATCTATCTGATCCGGGCTCAAGCGGCCCTCCTCCACGTCCCTCATAATGCCCCGAAATGCTTCAGCCACCTCGCGCTTGCCTCCATAGCCCAGGGAGATGACAACATTGAGGGTGCCGCCCCGGCCTGTCTGCTCGGTCCCATCCGGGGTGTGCAGGCTGATATTCGCGGGGGCCTCAGCCAGAAGGCCGGCGATCTCCCGGCGGAGAATCGGCTCGTCGTCGCCAACATAGAGCAAGAGGGAGGACAGACCGAGGCATAGGCTCCACTCTATAAGGTCGCATAGGCACTGCCTCCCTTGGCCGGACAGGTCTCCGGAGCTGAGGACCACGGCCACGCAGCCGGGCAGATTGCTCCTGTCTATGCGGGATAGGAGGAGATGCTCATAGAGGCGGTATATCATATCGATTCGGCAAAGCTCACTCATAGGCAAAGTATTTTTGCGATGAAAGCCCTGCCGTATTTCCGTGGATCGAGAGGATATGGCCAGGCTGGCCGTGGGAATGCTGGTGCTGCTGCTGCCAGGCCTGGGAGCTTTCACAGTCATTCCTCTGGCCATTATCTTCTTGCTTGATAGGGGATCGCGTCTCCTGTCTGCGTCCCTGGCGATGCTGCTCATTATGAGGCCGGCTTTAGCCGTTACAGGCACCAATCTGCCGCTCTATGTCATTGCCATCTCCTTTGTGGCGGCCACATTTGCGCCTCTGGCCTTTCGCAGATTCGAAGCCCTGGCGGGAAGCATAGTGTATCTGCTCATCACCATCGGTCTCGGCTATCCGGCAGCCAGGCTGATTGCCGAGGCAAGTATCTCTCCGGAGAGAATACTCTTCCTGGTCATACTGGGCGGGCTGTCCGGGGCCTTTCTCCATCATGCCGCGCAGTATCGCGACTTCGCTGTGCCCTTCGGCACGGCCATGGTCATGTGGCTCTTCTCCTTCGACTATCCTCTGCCGGAGCTGCAGCGCATACTGCTCATCTGCATATTCGCCCTGCTGATTGGCATCGGAGCCTACTATGCCAAGGCTGCCGACTCAGACGCCGTTTTGAGCGAGACCCTGGTTTGCATGCTGGTGATACTTTTTGCCGGTATCATCTGGTTTCTGCTGCTGCTCGCCTTCTACCTGCTAGGGGGTGCCTTTACTCGCTACGGATACTCCCAGAAGCTGAAGATGGGCATAGCCCAGTCTCACGGGGGCGTGCGCGGCTACAAGAACGTCTACAGCAACAGCCTGGTTGCCCTGGCCCTGGCCATATGCTACGGAGTCTACGGCAGCGACATCTTCCTCTATGCCTTCATAGCGTCTGTGGCGACAGCCAACGGAGACACCCTGGCCAGCGAGATCGGTGAGACCAGCCGCTCCCGGCCGCGCATGATAACTACATTAAAAGAGACCCAGCCCGGGGTGGACGGCGGTGTTACCCCACTGGGCGAAGCGGCGTCCTTTGCCGGGGCTCTTTTTATCGGCCTGCTGGCCACGGGCATGGGCATGGCCGGATACTCTGCGGTCCTGGTGGGGGCAGTGGGCGGATTTTTGGGCACCAACTTCGACAGCTTCCTGGGGGCGACATTGCAGAGCCGGGGGATTTTGAGCAATAATGGAGTGAACCTGGCGGCGACGGCCTTCGGGGCGGTCCTGGGGGCGGTCCTCTGGTATATCCTGCAAATTATTTAGGGTAGAAGGCCAATTGCTGTCCATGAAGATCTTCGCCATATTCGGCGATCCTGTAGAGCACAGCCTCTCTCCATCCATGCAGAATGCTGCGCTTTTGGCCCTTGGCCTGGACGGCTGCTACATCGCCCTGCGCGTCGCGCAGGAAGACCTCTCCTTAGCTCTGCTGGGCGCGCAGGCTATGGGCTTTTGCGGGGTCAACCTGACCATACCCCTCAAGGAGAAGGCTTTAGAGATGGATTTCCTGCGCCTGGACCCTCTGGCGGAGGCCATCGGGGCGGTGAATACCGTCTCCTTTGCCGGGAGAATGACCGGCTACAATACAGACGGCTGGGGGGCGCTGCTTGCCCTGCAAAAGGCGGGCGTGGCTGTGAGGGGCCGCAGCGTCCTGCTGATCGGAGCGGGGGGTGCGGCCAGGGCCATAGGCTATACTCTTGCAGAGGAGGGAGCGGATGTATGCATCGCCAACCGCAGCCTGGAGAGGGGCAGGCAGCTCGTCGCCTCACTGGGAGCGCAGGCCTGCGGCCTCGGCGACCTGGATAGGATTTTGCCGGGAATGGACGTAATCATAAACTGCACGTCTGTAGGAATGAGAGAGGGGGACGGACGCCTCCTGGAGGGCCGACTGCTGAGAAGAGGCCAGGCGGTCTTTGACATCGTCTACAACCGGGAGACGGAGCTGCTCAGGGATGCCCGCCTCGCCGGGGCCAGGGCCATCGATGGAGTGATGATGCTGGTCTATCAGGGGGCAAAAGCCTTGCAGATCTGGACGGGCAGGGAGGCGGACGCTGGAGTCGTGGATATGATGGAGAGAGCCGTTCGCGAAGGGCTTATAGCCAGAGCCGGGCAGCAAGCCCGGAGGAGAGCCTGATGACGAGAATGTTGATCCTGGGGGGCACGGGCGAGACAGGGTCCTGGTTTGCCCGTTACTTCAAGCAGAAGGGATTTGATGTGGCTGTCTGGGGGCCGAGCGGCAAAGTGGATGTGGCGGAGCGGCTGGCTGTGCGCTATGCCCATGACATGAAGCAGGAGGTGAGGGAAAGCGATATCGTCCTGGTGAGCGTGGTCATCGACAGGACAGTCCAGGTCATCCGGGAGGTGGCGCCCCTCATGCATCCGGGGAGCCTGATCATGGATGTGACGAGCGTCAAATCGGGTCCGGTCGGGGCCATGAAAAGGTATGCTCCCAAGGGGGTGGAGGTGCTGGGAACTCACCCCATGTTCGGGCCCACCATGAAGAGCCTCTCCGGCCAGACCATCATTCTGACGCCCGTTGAAGGCAAGACTGGCAAGTGGCTGGACAGCATGAAGGGCCTCTTCGAGTCGGACGGGGCCAGGATCGAGATCATTGACGCTACCGAGCATGATGAGATTATGGCGGTGGTGCAGGCCATGACCCATTTCGCCATCATCGGCATGGGCTCGGCTCTTCGCGCCCTGGACTTCGACGTGCAGAGGTCGAGGAGGTTCATGTCGCCGGTCTACGATATCCTCATAGACTTCGTGGGCAGGATTCTAGACCAGAATCCGGAGCTTTATGCCTCCATTCAGAGCAATCCCAAAGCCATGGCCGCCCGCCAGACATTCGTGGCCGAGTGCATGAAATTGTGCGAGTGGGCTGATGCCGGGGACAGCGAGGGCTTCAAGCAGATGATGAGGGACGCAGCGGAGCACTACGGAAAGACTCATGAGGCTTTGCAGAGGTCGGACCGGGTCATTAACTGCCGGATTGGGGAGAAGGCCCCAGCAGAGAATTCTTCACTGCGGAGATGATGGCAGGCAATGGACGGGTCTGGAAGAGGCGGCTGGGATTGGCACTTTTGGTGCTCTCCTTTGTCATCTACAGCTTGATGCTGGTTGTGCCCCTACTGCCTCTATCCGCCCAAAATAAGCTGCTCATCGGCTCGGCCATAGTCGTCACCGGAGAGTCCTCCTTCTGGCTGTCGGTATTGATACTGGGAAAGGAGGCGGCGGCAAAGTACAGGCATTTCAACTGGCGGGGCTGGAGGGCCTGGCCAATGAAAGCTCTTGCGGTCATCAAATCCAGTGACCCTCGCAGGAAATGAGCCTCCTTCTTTGTGCGT
>CAYQKI010000113.1:0-5643 GCA_964418105.1 uncultured Methanotrichaceae archaeon
TCTTGATGGCGGCGTGCAGGGCGTCAGCCCCAAGGTTCGAGCAGTGCATCTTCTGGGGCGGCAGCCCCCCCAGCTCCTCGGCCACATCATTCCTGGTGATCTTCATGGCCTCCTCCAGCGTCCTTCCCCTGGCCATCTCTGTCACCATGCTGGATACGGCGATGGCCGATCCACAGCCGAAGGTGCGAAACTTGATGTCGTCTATCCTGCCGTCCTTGACGGTGATGAAGATCTCCATGAGGTCGCCGCAGACGGGATTGCCCACATTGCCGTACCCGTCCGGATTTTCGATAACCCCCACGTTCCTGGGATTCATGAAGTGGTCCATGACCTTCTTGGAGTAGCCTATCTGTGTCTCTGCCATGACATTTCTCCCAAATCGAATTCATTATTGATGAGACCTGCCTGATCTTGAATCTTTCTCCCCAAACCCATGCGGATCAAATCAACCGAAAAACTTATGCCTGAAGACTGGCATATAATATTCGAATTTAAAAAGTCCGCCAGCACAGCATAATCCTCTAAATCATTATCATGATCATCATTTTGTTGATTCTGCCTGGCAGAAAGTTCTGAGGGTGAAATATATGTCGGAATTGTACAGAAAGATCATAAATGAGGCCCTGATGGCCCAGCACGCCGATGTAGAGACCGTCAAGAAAAAGAGGGGCAGCACTTTTGCAATATCAGACACCAAAGCCTACCTGGACGTCGTAAACAGGATGAAGCCCATCGAGAGTCAGTCCAAATCGGTCTTCAAGCTGCACGTGGACTCTGTTAACAATCACTTCAATATACTGTCCAAACTGACCAAGACCATCCGCCCCGAAGACGATCCATTTGTAGAGCACTACCAGACTCCGGCCATTCTGGAGATCCTCTGTGAGGAGGATGATTCGTTCAAAAAGAGCCTGGAGGCGTTCATCGGTGCGGTGGGCAAAGCTGAGGCCCTGGTGGGCCTGGAGGCGGCCAGGAGGTACGGCGGCTTTTACGGCCCCACCTGCGTGGTGGACTTCGCCCTCATACCGGGCAGCACCAGCAATGTGGTCAACCGCATACTTCAGACCGTGGACATTCCCGATGCCCACAAACAGGCCATACTGGCCGCCAAGTCCTGGGGCATGAACACCTCCTACGGCATAGGCGAGGTCTTCGCCTCCCAGGTGGAGAAGGGCGCGACATTGGCCGAGGCTGTGAAAAAGGAGATCGATGAGGTCAAATACATCTACAAAAGCCCCATCGATGCCCAGGCCAGGCTGATGGATGCCCTGGGCCACCAGTCCTTCGATGTGAGAGCCTACATGGCCGAGTACAAGAAAAAGATGGCTCCTGTTGTAAAAGAGGCCATGAACGATGGGGTTCATTACGGCAACATCCTGACGGTTCCCGCCTACTGCGTGGGAGACATCTCCCATCACATCGCCCAGTCCACATTCAACATGTGCAAGGACGATGTGATCATGGCGGTGATTGAGGCCACCACCGAGGTCATGGACTCGACATTGAACAGAGCGGCGGACAGGTTCAAGAGCGAGTACCAGCTCCTCAGCCTGGCCACCGGCTCCTCGGCGGCTGCCGTCGAGTACATCCTGGAGCTGGACGGCTTCAATGCCATAATGGTCGTCGACCTGCTAACCAAGAGGTTCCACAACTTCGTTCAGCTCTATCCGGCGCGCGGCGCTGCCGCTGAGCTGCATAACTGCGACTTCATGGACATGATCTACCGCGGCTGGAAGCTGCTGGACCGGGCCATGCGGCAGAGAAACGGCCTCTCCGGCAGGCTGGTCCCCAGGGTGTCCGGATTTGACATTGACCTTGAGCCCATTCATAATAACGAGGTGCTCATGAATCCGCAGCGCTACGCCTACCCGGCCTGCGCCATCACCGTTCGCTTCTCGGCTCTCATGAGGCTGGCCGACTATCCCTGCCTGCTCACATCCGAGCCGGTGACTGCCACCATCATGACCAACATCATCGCCCTGCACAAGGAGTCGGCTGCGTCGCCGGCCAGAGTCTGCAAGGACTGCGCAGCAGCATCTCTGATCGACTTCAGGCACTCCTACTGCCAGTACAGAGAGGCTGTGTAGCTGGGGCAGAAGATGAGGATATCAAGATAGGAGGATGATGACAACATGCTGTGCTACCTCTGTGCCCTGGACAAAAAGGACACCCAAGCCGTTGCCATATGCATCGTCTGCGGAATGGGGGTCTGCATGGACCACCTGGTGAGAGAGGAGGTGGAAGTCTGGGAGGGTGGCTATCCCTTCCCGGCCAAGAAGCTCAAGCGAAAGCTGCCCAGAATACTGTGCAAGCCCTGCTACTCCGTCTACCATGACAAATGAGGGGCCAATTTGAGGAATGAGATATGTCGCTATTGAAGCGTTCCATTGCCGAGCTGCTGGGGACATTCCTGCTGGTCTACTTCGGAGCCGGATCGGCAGCCATAACCCTCATGATCAGCCGGGGAGCCGCCCCGCCCAATACCTTCAACATAGGTATCGGCGCCCTGGGCGGCCTGGGAGACTGGCTAGCCATTGGCATGGCCTTCGCTATAGCCATTGCCGCTGCCATCTATGCTCTGGGCAGAATATCCGGGGCTCACCTCAATCCGGCGGTCACCATTTCCCTCTTTGCCACCCGCCGCTTTCCGGCGGCTGATGTGCTGCCGTACATAGTCGCCCAGTTCGCCGGGGCCTCACTGGCCAGCTTCCTCTTCGCGGCCACGGCGGGAATGGCGGCTGTGACTGTGGGCGGCCTGGGGGCAACGGCTCCCTTTCCGGGGATCAGCTACGGGCAGGCCATCCTGGCGGAAGCCATAGGCACATTCCTGCTCATGCTCACCATCATGGGCGTGGCTGTGGACGAGAGGGCCCCGCCGGGATTCGCCGGGCTGATCATCGGCCTGACGGTGGGAGGCATCATCACCACCACCGGCAACATTGCCGGAGCCTCCCTCAATCCGGCCAGAACCTTCGGCCCCTACCTGGCAGACCATATCCTGGGCGGCAGCAGCCTCTGGCAGTTCCTGCCCATCTACATCGTTGGGCCGGTGGCGGGAGCCCTGGCGGCTGCCTTCATCTACGATTACCTGGCACGTGATTGACGCCATCAATTTTTTATCTTTTTATCTCTTTTCCATTTCCAGGTTTGCGGTTCAGATCTTCAGGTCGTATATTGCCACGACATAGGCTACAACCTCGACCATTCCTGCCTGAGCTGAATTTTCAGAGTCTTCCGTTCGAGCCGCGGGATAGCCATAATCGGATACCTCAATCAGATCTCCCAGCCGCCCTCCATAGGCCGCAGCCATCTCCTCCGCATTCTCCCTGGCATTGACCACTGCATTCTGGCGGGCCTGATTTGCGGCCTTGGTGGAGTTGTCAAGGCCGTATCCTGCGACTTCAGCCTCCGCCCCAGCGGAGCGGGCGGCATCGATGACCCGGTCTATCCTGGACTGATCGGTGCCCTTGAGCCGCAGTGTGGTGGACCTCTGAAGAGAGGATGCCGTTTGAGTGGTATTCTCGCATATGGTGCTGTTGTTGACCCTGCGGCAGATTCGGCTCACGGACTGAAAGCTGGTGACTCCGCTGGACTGGCCGGGGGCGATCTCCTCGTCTGCCACGCCGGCTCCCTTAACGGCATTTATCACCTCATTCATCCTCTCTGCTGCCTCAGCCTGGGCGGCCGTCCTGTTCTCCTGGCTGCTCTCCACGGAGAGAGTGATTATGGCAGTGTCTGCGGGAGCTGTTGCCTTTCCCTCTCCAAAAACGGTAATGGGAACAGCGCACGCTGCCGTGACCAGCAGAGACGCGGCAATCAGAGCGCTGCAAATTATTGCATTCCACTTCATTTTAATCCCCCGTATGCAATAGCCTTCCCGGATATAAAAGCTATCCTGAAAGCTATCCTATCGGTTAATTTTGAAGAAATTTTATATAGAATTGAACTGCAAATCATATATCATCTCATCACATTTGAGAAGGTGATTTATTGAATTCGGATTTGGAAGGGGAAAAAGCGCAGCCCGGCCTGCAGACCGGTCAGCCGTCCGGACCGGACGTGGACAGTGCGGGGCAGATTATTGCGGTTACGGCGGGCAATAGCTCGAACAGAGGCGCTGAAAAAGGAGATGGGCCGACAGGCTCTGCAGGTGGGGCAGGGACTGGGAGGAGGCGGTCTCTGAGCGAAATATTCTCGAAGGCCCTGGACATCTACCGGGACAATCTCATACTCATCGTCCCCTCGCTGATTCCCGTCGCCGCGGCAGCTTTAGGAATGATCGTCCTGATCGGATCGGTGGGGCTTCTGGCAGTCTTCAGCGGAGATGAATTTGTCGCATTCTCGACTGTAGCCGTCTTCTTCCTCTTCCTGATAGCCATGTTCGCCCTCTTCTTCCTGGCGGAGGGTCTGACCATTGAGATGATAAAGCAGGCCACCTCCGGCGGCAGGGCGGACATCTCCGCCGCCTGGCAGTCCTCAAAGCCCCGCATGGAGCCTCTCATACTATCCTCGCTTCTGGCCGGCATAATCGTGGCTTTGGGATATATGCTATTCGTCATTCCCGGCCTCATCCTCAGCTTTGCCTTCTACTTCGTGGCCCAGGCAGTGATGATCGATGGCAGATCCGGGGTGCAGGCCCTGCGGGCCAGCTACAGGTTCGTGGAGGCCAATCTGGCGGACGCACTGATAGTAATCGTCGTCTCCCTGGCTCTGGGAGCTGTGCTACCCGCCATTCCCCTCATCGGCCCTCTGGCAAGCCTTCTCTCCCTGCCCTATATCTATGCCCTGGCCACACTTCTTTACATGGATGGCGCCGGGTCGGTCCAGGAGCAGGGAAGGGATACGAATACGTCTCAGGTGCCTGTACAATGATCCCCGTCGACCATTATCTTTAATTTAAGGATTGCCATGTGACTTACACATGAGCAAAATCGGCAAGGCGATCAGACTGGAGAGGATTTTGGATCGAAAGACAAAGAGGACGGTCATAGTTCCCATGGATCACGGCATATCCGTAGGCCCCATCGCCGGCCTCACCGACATGCCGGCCACAGTGGACCGGGTGGCAGAGGGCGGTGCCAATGCCGTTTTGGGCCACATGGGCCTGCCGCTGCACGGCCACCGGGGCTACGGCCGGGATATCGGCCTGATCATCCATCTCTCGGCATCGAGCTCTCTGGGACCCGATCCCAATCACAAGGTGCTTGTCACCGAGGTGGAGGATGCCATCCGCATCGGCGCCGATGCGGTCAGCATTCATGTCAACGTCGGGGCTGACGATGAGGCGGAGATGCTGCACGACCTGGGCCGGGTGGCCCGAACCTGCGATCTGTGGGGCATGCCCCTCATAGCGATGATGTATCCCCGCGGCCCGAAGGTCAAGGAGGAGCATGGCGTGGAGTACGTCAAGCTGGCCGCCAGGATCGGCTCGGAGCTGGGGGCAGACATCGTCAAGACCAATTACACCGGCTCGCCCGATACCTTCAAAGAGGTGGTGAAGGGCTGCAGCGTGCCTGTGGTCATCGCCGGAGGCCCCAAGATGGACACGGAGACTGACCTGTTGCAGATGGTCTACGATGCAATTAATGTGGGCGGGATGGGAGTTGCCTTCGGCAGAAACATCTTCCAGGCGGACAATCCCAC
>CAYQKI010000114.1:0-5554 GCA_964418105.1 uncultured Methanotrichaceae archaeon
AACCAGGACGGAGATATAACCGTCGAGGCGGCAGGGGCCATGACATTGAAAGCCAAACGCGACCTCAAGCTGGAAGGCATGAACGTCTCCATAAAGGGACAGATGAAAACCGATATCGAGGCTGGAACTCAGGCCACTCTTAAGGGCAATGTGAGCGCAACAGTCAATGGTGGCGCTTCTGCAACCCTCCAGGCCGGGGTGGTGTCCATCAAAGGAGTCACATCATTCTCACCCTGAAGAGATGAGAAGAGAGACTTGAGCAGAGATACGAGGAAATATCATGCCCGGACCGCCTGTTACCATCGGTGCCATTGTCATTATCACCCCCGGGGCCACCGGGGTGCCTGATACCGGCACCATCATCGCCATCTTTCCCCCGTTCATCAAAGCCAACGGTATGCCCCTGGCCACCACCGGCTCGCTCTGCCAGATGATCAATTCGCTCACAGGTGTCCCATACCCCCTGGTTATCGGCCCCCTGGCCAGCAGCGGGGTGACTGTGGGAGGGCGGGCGCTGGTTCGCATGGGCGACCGAATTGCTACCCCCCCGGGTATTCTTGTGGTGGCCGGGCCGCCGGCTGCGCCCTTTATCATTGACCAGTGGCCTCCTTAATAGTTTTTCAGGAGAGTTTTATGCCGATAAAAATCAAAAACTGGGGAATAGATCTGCATCTGCTAAAAGATCTATCCCAACAGTACAGCCGCGACAGAGGCAGCGATCTTTGCATTCAGTCTAGGCACGAAGCAGGCAGGGCACCCAGGCAGGATCTGGAGACGTTGACTGGCGAAGACAACCTCAAGCAGGCTCTTTTGCTTCGTTTCCTGACTCCTGTGGGCGAACTGGCCCAGCTCGGCCATCCCTCATATGGATCTAAGCTATTCGATCTTCTCGGACTGCCCAACAATGAGACAAACAGAAACCGAACCAAGATGTATGTGCTCCAATCTCTCAAGGCCGAGCCCAGAGTAGAGAAAGTCATCTCTGTGATTGTCGCCCAAAACGAGAGAGATAAGACTTGCATGGACATCAAAGCCGAGCTGAAGGCGGTCGATAGAGACGAGCCTGTTGTTATTGAATTTCCGTTCTTCCTTGAGGCAGGTGCATAAACGTGAATTCCAAGACACAAAACCTTATAGAGCGTCCCTACCAGGAGGTCATTGTCGACATTCTCACCGCAATTATCGGGGGGGTGGTCAACGAACCCATAATCTTCGATTTGAAGATAGATAGCTACAAGCTTGCTGAGCCCGCGGCAGAAGTTTTGAACATATCCGGCCAGGTCGGAGATAAACAGAGTCATGCCTTTCTTCCGAAAAAGGATTATATATTTATTTCCCCTCCGGATAATGCCATCATCTGGCAGGAAGGTGGGGTCACGCCGGATGACAATACAGTCTTCTATGTGGATTACAAACGGATAGACAGCACTTCGCCTCTGGACGACCTTGTTGTGGGGAGCGTTACCAGAACACTTGGAGAAGCCATCGGCAGGGAGATTGCCACTGTTTATCAGCAGATCAACCGGGCTTATCTATCAGCTTTCGTGGATACGGCAGAGGGAAAATCTCTGGACCTGGTGGTTTCCATCCTGGGAATCGAGCGCTTTACCAAGGATTATGCCATAGGGACGGTAACCTTCTTCCGGAATGCTTCCGAAAAGGGAAGCATCACCATTCCCGAGGGAACCCTTCTGACCACCTCCAAAGGAGAGGTGGCGTTCCGCACAATCCAGATGCGCACACTGCAGCAGGGCCAGTCCCGCATAAATGTCCCCATTCGTGCTGACAAGAACTTCAAAGGAGAAGCGGGGAGCAATATCGCTGTTGGAGAGATAACCGAGCTATCCCAGCCAATCGCCGGCATCGACCGGCTGACCAACTTCGACTCTCCGACGCTTGCATTGAAGAATGAAAGCGATGATGAATTGCGCGCCAGAGCCAAGGCTGCCCTGAACGCCAGGAGCAAAGGCACACTAGCGGCTTTGAAAATGGCGGTGGAGGGAAGCCATGCCTCCCTGGCAGAAGTCTGGGAGCCCAATGGGCCTGCTGCCAAACGGACTTCGCCTGGGCTTGTCAAGCTTCTTGTGGAGAGCAAGCCAGGATTTTTCCCCGGCCTTCAGTCTGCAGTTGAGCAATGCCGGGCGGCGGGTGTCAGAACGGTTCTGGTGGCACGCTACATATACGTAAAACCCAAGGTAGAGATCTATTTGAAGTCCAGCCTCCCCTCCAAAGGAAAAGAGAAGGTTATGGCGGAAGTTGTTGCTGCTTTTCAGAAATACTTCGACGGACTGTTAAGCGGCGATCCTGCCAGAAGCGAGGAGATGCTCAAGGCCGTCCGGGCTGTCAAAGATGTTGAAGATGCTGCGTTTTCAAATATCTTTGCCTGGAGGGCGGACACGGGAGAGACGGACTCAAACGAATTTGTGGAAATTGTCATGAACGCTTTGTCCAGGGTCAAGGATGCAGATGACAGCGCCCGACGGCAAGTCGTCGCAGAAGCAGTTGACAAGATTTCATCGTTGTCGCCAACCGAAGATCGCATTGCTGATATGAGCTTCGTGATGGATGCAGATGGAAAGCAGCAGGCAACAATTGAAAAGATCAGAGCGGGAAAATTCCAGATAGTATCCAAATTAAAAGATAATGATGACAAATGGTACCTGGTTTTAGATATGATTGAGAAATCAGACTTATTGCTGAAATATAAGGAGAGCTGATATGCTAGACAAGACTGATCGTATCCTCAGCTACCTGCCCGGAACATTTCGCCCTGCGCCCGGAAGGTCGGCATTGCGCGCCCTGGCGAATGCTTTCGGATCCGAGCTGCAGCAGGGTGAGAACAGCCTTGCCGCCGTCATCGCTTCCCACTGGGTAAAACATGCTGATAGAGGTGCCGATCGGATTGACGACCTGGCCTGCCTGGCTTGTCTATACGGCCTGGCACCAAGAGAGGGCGAGAGCGTCGAAGAGTTCCGGGAGCATCTTTATCGCTATGTAAACACCTTCCTCGATGGTACAGTCACAGTACAGGGAATTCTGAGAATTTCAGCCGAGGCTTTAGGGCTGCATATCTTCGACGACCATTCTGATCTGGATTTCTGGTCGAAGAGGGCGGAGGCAGAGAAGGAGCTTGTGACGGTCGAGCCCAGAGGTGATGATGCCTGCCAGTTGATCTTTGAGGCAGGCTCAGTGAAAGCTGCAGGCACTTCCGCCACACGGGCCATTTTGGTGGGTAATGCCGATCTGAGCGGAGGAGTGGATCTGGCTGCCAGTGCCATCCTCCGGATTGGAATTGACAATGCTGCTCCTGTTGATGTAAATATAGGGGAGGGGCAGATGGGCAAAAAGAGCCTCGATCAGATTGCAGCAGCTATAAATGCCAGGCTCCCTGGTGCAGCCAGCCATGATGGACGCCATCTGATAGTAGCTTCAAAGATGATTGGACAGGCCAGCAATCTGGTTATTCAGGATATTGAAAATGATGCGGCGGAAATGGTCCTGGGGCTGGCCCCACGGGCATATTTCGGCAAAGCTGCCTCATCTGCTGTGGCAGTGGGAGCAGAGGATCTGGCTTTGGGAATTGACCTCTCCGATGATCGCTTCCTGCGGCTGGCTATAGATGGCAGCCGCCTGGCAGAGATAGACTGTGCGGGACCGGATCCAGCCCACACGAGCCTTGATCAGGTCTGCCGTTCCATCAACGGTGCATTTGAATTGCCGTCTCCCATCGCCACCCATGACGGCCACTTCTTGAGGCTGGCCTCTCCCGGAAAGGGCTCTGCCAGCAGTATCATTTTGCAGCGGCCTGCAGCTCAGGATGCCACGCATCGCCTCTTTGGAGATATCTCAACCAGCGTTCTCGGCCACGACGATCTGCCTGCCAGGATGGCGGGAAAGCGCGATATCAGCGCTGGCCTGGATCTCAGCCGAAAAAGCAATATCCAGCTCAGGATAGACGGTCTGAAATCTGTCACAATCAACTGCGCCGGATCCAAGCCGTCCAATTCCAGGCCGTCGGAGATTGCTTCAAAGATAAATGCTGCATTGGGATCGAATGTGGCCGTCCAGGAAGGCAGCTTCATCACGCTGTACTCGGCCGCCACCGGCCCGCTCGGTAGTATATTGCTTGAGACTCCGCCAAGCGGGGATGCAACAGAGAATATCTTCGGATTGTTGCCGAGGGCATATTCAGGATCTTCAGCCACATCTGCTAGCATATCCACTCTGCCGTGGCCTTCGTCGGGGCATGACTTCAGGGCCAGGCATATTCTGAAGATATCGGTGGATGGCGGGTCGCCTGTCGAGATAGACCTTAGTGCCGGCGCTGAAGAAGCTGGGGCTGTTATGCTGAATGAAAGGCTGGTCGAAGCCGTAAAGGCTGCTTACAGCAAAATTGCCGTCCATATGGATGGCGAAAGGCTGACATTGGCCTCTGCCAGCACGGGAAGCGCAAGCCTTCTCTCCATTGAGCCTGCAGAGAGCACAAGGCGAAGGCGCTTTGTCACCCGCGCGAAGGTAAGAGACGAGGCTGCCATGCCCATCTTCGGCTTCATCGCTAGAGATGAAAGGGGAAGGGCGGGAAGCAGCGCTTGCCTCAAAGGAGAAGCCGACCTCAGCAGGGGCGTAGACTTAAGCCGGATGAGCTACCTACGCATCTCTCTGGACGGAGGGCCCGCAGTTGACATTGACTGCGCCGGCAAGCGCCCCAGGGCCACTCTTATCACAGAGGTGGTAGACAGGATTAATGAAGCGCTCTGCCAGATTCATAAGGATTTCAGTGATGTGGCAGAGCATGACGGCCATTCTCTGATACTGACCTCTCCAACTGTCGGTGCCGCCAGCCGGATAGCCCTGCAGCCTGCTATGGCTGAGGATGCGATGCAGATCCTCCTCGGCATGGAACCGGGAATGCACAGCGGCAAGCAGGCCACCGGGATAGACTTCTCTTCAACTGCAGATTTGAGTAGTGGCGTCGACCTTGAGGCTGGAGCAGCCGTCAAGCTGGGATGGGATGAGGAGCCACCTGTAGAAATCAGCCTGTGCGGCCCAAATCCCAGCCACAGGACCCTGGACGAGATCGTTGTGGCTATCAATGTCAAGCTGGGATGGACCCTCGCCAGCCACAACGGACGGCACATCGCCCTGAGCCTGTCGCCTTCTCCGCAAGGCATCAAGATCCGGAAGCTCATTTTTGCGGCTCCCGGAGGCCCGGATGCTACGAAGGCAGTTTTCGGATTCAAGCCTCCGCGCCGCTATCAAAGCACTGCCGCCTCCCCGGCTCGCATCACAGGGACAAAGGATCTGGGCCATGGGGTCGATCTGAGCAAAGCCCGCTACCTGCATCTTTCAATTGACGGGTCCCCTGCTCAGGCTGTGGATTGTGCTGCGAAAGCCTCCGATCCTAAATCAGTGCGCCTGGCGGATATCGAGGAGGCAATAAACGCTGTATTCCAGAATGCGGCCTCTCATGATGAATCCAATCATCTTGTTCTCCAGTCGGGACGAACCGGACAGATGGGAGGGGTGGCGGTGGAGAAATACTCATCAGGTGACG
>CAYQKI010000115.1:0-337 GCA_964418105.1 uncultured Methanotrichaceae archaeon
CGGTTGGGTGTGATCATGCCGTTGGCCCGGTTGCCCCGGCCCACAGCACCGTCGTCTCCCATCTCCGCCGATGTTCCGGTGACAGTAATGTAGACTGATCCCTGCTCTATGTCGTCGGCCACATTCATCTGGGCTCTGACCTGGCGGGTTGTGTACTGTTTGGCAAACTCGACGATATGCTCCACAATGTCCCTCTTGGTGTCGGCATAATCCTTGATGTTGGCCACATATTTGTCGATCATGGCGCAGGCGATGGTCAGATTGATGGCATCTCCCTGGCGCATGCCCATGACCTTGATGTCCTCGCCTATGGCCGGGATGCTCTTCTTGAGCCTCA
>CAYQKI010000115.1:347-5540 GCA_964418105.1 uncultured Methanotrichaceae archaeon
GCTCGGTATTGAAGACGATGTTCTCAGTCTCAGAGAGGGGGGCATATCCTACGCCAAACGATGTGTCGTTTGCCGAGGGCACCTTTCTGCCGAAGACATCCCTCAGATCCGAGGAGCCCATGCCGATCTTGGCATCCAGGATGATGTGATTGTTGACGTCCAGGTTGGATAGAGACTCGCCCAGCAGCTTTCTCGCCGCCTTGATGGCTATGGTGTCCACTGGTATCTCTTCCTCCTTAAAGACCCTTGTGGCACGGCCGGTGAGCAGGATGTAAAGCGGGCAGATGACCTCGCCGCCGCCGAAGGCCGGCCGGGACCTTCCCGCCACGATCTGCGTCTTATCGGTATTGTGGTGCAGCACCGCGCCGAATCTATCAAGGTATTCCTGACAGAGGGCCCGGCTGATGGACTCGGCGAGGCCGTCTGCCACGCTGTCCGGGTGCCCGATGCCCTTGCGCTCTACGAGCTCTATCTCCTGCTGCTCCAACGGTCTTTGATTGAGGCGTTCCACCTTGATATTTCTCTTCATGACCTCTCCTCGAAATCCAATCTCGAATGCGGCAATTCAGTTTTTATGTGATATTAATGCTTTGGGAAAGCATGTGAGGCAATCTAAAAAATAGCTATTGCGTCAGGCCCACCCGCCATTTGAGCATCCGGTCCTCCACGATATAGCGGAATGTCCTGTCTATGGCCAGGCCCAGCAGTCCCAGGACGATCATGTACATGAAGACCTCGTCCATGCGGTAGTGGCCGTAGGAGTCCCAGATCTTGAAGCCCAGGCCGTTCTTGCTGACACCGAACATCTCGGCTGCCACCAGGCACATCCAGGCGATGCCCATGGCGATCCTGATCCCGGCTGCAATGGAGGGAAGGGCATTGGGCAGGGCCACGTACCTTATCAGATCGATATCTCTGGTCGCACCCAGCACTTTGGCCGATTCCACGTACACCCTGGGCAGGCTCTTAAAGCCGACGTAGGTGTTGATCAGTATGGGGAAAACAGCTCCTATGAATATTATGAATCCTGCGGCGGCATTGGTTATGCCGAACCAGATGATGGCGAAGGGGATCCAGGCCAGGGGCGGTATGGGTCGCAGTATCTCCACTATGGGATCGGCGACGCTATCCACCAGCTTGAACCAGCCCATGATCATTCCCGTGGGCAGGGCCACAATCAGTCCTCCCGCCATGCCTATGGCAAAATGAAGGGCGCTGATGGGCAGGTCGTCGCTGAGTATCTCCTGCCAGTTGGCCAGGAAGGCGGCCACCACCTGTGAGAATCCGGGCAGCGTCAACTGGTTGGCGACCAGATAGGCAGCCGCCTCCCAGATGACTATCAATGCCAGAACGGAGAGGGCGGAGGTGCCCTGACCCCTGAGGACACCTCTGGCCCTGCCGGCCCGGCTGGCCTTCAGTCCGGCTTTTCCTTCGCTCTCTTTACTCAGCGCCCTTCACCTTCTCGTAAAGGCTGGTGTCGAAGAGGTCCTGGGCGGTCAGCTCCCTCTTGGTGTATTTCATCTGGTAGTCGATCCTGGCATACTCGACTGTGGATGAAATCTGAATGTTGGGATCGCTTACCCATTCGCCGTCCCAGTTCTCTATGGAATGCTCAATCTCGGTGAGGTTGGCCTTGGTCTTCTTTGCGTATATTTGCGCAGCCTCTTCGGGATGGGCGTTGATGTAATCAGTCGCTTTGATGTGGGTCTTGATGATCTGCTCCACCAGCTCCGGCTGCTCTTTAATCAGCCTGTCGGTGGCGACCAGGCTGCAGCAGGCGTGGTTGGGCCACATATCTCCCGATGCCACGGCATGCTTGCCCATGCCCTTCAGCTCGATTATGGAGGGTGCGGGATGGGGCAGGAATACTCCGTCCAGCTCGCCGGCGAACAGGGCGCTCATGGCCGGTCCAGGGTCCATGCCTTTGATGTCCACGGAATCGACGTCCACGCCATTGTTCATGAGCCAGCTCTTCATGACGGTGTCCTGGATGGAACCGGGCTGGAATGTACCTATGGACAGGCCGGCCAGTGAGGCGGGTCCATTATAGGCCAGGTCCGGCCTGAGCACCAGGTCTGAGCCGTTGATGTTGACTGCAGCCACGATCTTGGCGGGCAGGCCCGCTGCAATGGCAGAGATGGGCGGCGCTGTGCCCACGTAGGCCACATCGAGCTGTCCGGCCACCATGGCCTGCATCTCAGGCACGCCGGTGGGGAACTGAATCTCCTCGATCTTGGTTATGCCGAAGGGCTTGAGATCCTCCGCCCACCAGCCTTTCTCATAAGCCACCATCTCGGCGATCTGATGGGTGCTGGGCTGGTAGCCGATGCGCAGCGTAGTGATCGCTCCGGATCCCGCCTCTTGGGTGGCGTTTTCCTTCTTCTCAGGAGCAGAGATGCAGCCAAGCGACATCACTACCACTGCCGCAAGGATTGCTATAATTATAAATTTCTTCAAATGACATCACCTACTGCCGACTTTGCCTTGAGGAGAGGGCGATCGGTATAAAGCAGTTTCCAGCCGCAGGGAATTATCTTCACAGACAGGACAATATTTGGAGATAATCCTACAATAGTAGCAATCTGGCCCCATCCGGTACGAAAAGAGTATCTATCAATACGATGATGCATTCAGCGGTCAAATTATGGCTGCATCTCTGGGCGAGATTCTGGACAGGGTGGAGCGGGGGAAGGCGGTGGTGCTGACGGCAGAGGAGGCCTTTCTTCTTGCCGAATCGGAAGGGCTGGACGCACTCAGGGGTGTCGACGTTGTGACTGCGGCCACCCGCGCCGTTATGAGCGGGACATTTGCCGTCTTCTCTTTTCCTGTGGCCGCACCAGGGGCCTTCCTCAGGGCGGAGAAGGCATGGATGAACGGCGTGCCCGCATCCGTGGGCCCCTGCCCCAATGAAAATTTAGGAGTCCTCGACCTGGTAGTCTTCGGCACAGCCCACAGCCGTGACCGGCCCGGCTACGGTGGCGGTCACCTCTTTCGCGATCTGGTGGATGGAAAGAGGGTCAATGTGGAGGTGCTGGCAGCAGGGGGCGTCTGCCTCAGTCGCGAGGTCGGCCTGGGCCAGATGCCTCATGCCCGGCTCTACGGCTCGCGCCACGCCTTCAAGAACTATGCGGCCTTTGTCAACGCCGGCTACTCGCCCGTGAGCAGCATATTTCACGCCCGGCCCTTTCCCCCCTGCTTTAAGGAAGCGACGGTGTCCGGCTGTGGGCGCGTCAGCCCCCTCAAAAACGACCCCTCGCTGGAGACGATAGGCATAGGAAGCCGTGTCCTGATCAATGGGGCGGAGGGCTATGTGCTGGGGGCGGGGACGAGGAGCAGCAGGGAGCGGCCCAATCTCTCCGGATTTGCCGATATGCATAAGATGCAGGCCGAGTACATGGGCGGATTTGCCACCGCTGCCGGTCCGGAGTGCGTCTGCTCCTGGGCGGTGGCCATTCCCCTGGTCAGCGAAAGGATTATTCAGGAGGTGGCCAGGGCGGACGGGCAGATCGATCTGCCGGTAAATGATGTCACTTCCCGGCAGACCATAGGCCGCTCCGACTACGGTGACGTATGGGATGATGCCGACTTGGGTGTAGAGTTTGACAGAGCCTCCTGCCGGGGCTGCCGGACCTGCCTGGTGGAGGCAGCCTGCCCCATGCGGGCGGTAGCGGGTGGGAGGGGCAGGGAAAGCAGAGAAGGTAGTGAAAGCGGCGAAGGCAGGGACGGGGCCTCTCGCGCCGTTCGAGATGAGGGGCTGTGCTTTCACTGCGGCCTGTGCGTCTCCGTCTGCCCGAACTCCGCTTTCAGCGCCCGACTGGGGGAGATAAAGATACAGAGCACCAGCGATGGCGGTGTGGCAGGGCAGGGGCAGACGTGCGCCATTCCCATCGCCCTGCGCCAGTCGGACCGCCTGCGGGCTGTCCAGATGGCTGAGGAGCTGAAGAGGCGGATTTTAGACGGCTCCTTCAGGATGGTTCAGCCGGTCGAGCCCATCTATTGAACCTGCCCATGATCTCCTCCGGCGAGAGGTCGATGATGGGCACAGTGGCATTTCCGGGCTCGACGGTCGCGACGATCACCGCCGCGCCCCGGTCATGGCCGCCGTCTCCTCTCGCCACATCTCTTTTCAAGGCCAGAAGCGCTTCCGTCAATTCAGCAGGGCTATCCGCCTTCTGAACATTCTTGATCCCTGCGGCTCGCGCCAGCGACTCCAGATCTGTCTTGCCGGAAGTGCAGGTGGGCTGCGATCCTGTCGAGCCGTAACAGCCGTTGTCCAGTATGATCAGCAGGTAATTTCCCGGCCCGTAATGGGCTATTGTGGCCAGCGTCCCCAGGTTCATGAGCACCGAGCCGTCGCCGTCCAGGACCATCACCCTCCGCTCCGGGCGGGCCAGGGCCAGGCCGAGACCGATGGAGGAGGCCAGGCCCATGGAGCCCAGCATGTAAAAGTTCTCAGGTCGGTCCCGGATGGAGTACAGCTCCCGGCTGGGATAGCCGATGTTGGAGATCAGCAATGCATTCTGCCTGTCAGCCGCCTGCGCTGCCAGGGCGATGGCCTCGATCCGCTTCATGCACCCCTCCAGAAGGCCAGATCCAATAGCACAGCCACGGGCCGCCCGCTCTCTTCTGCCTGCCTCCAGGCACCGGCCACCGCCAGAACCACATCTTCCTCCGCCTGTCCGGGCGGGGGGGAGATGTGCTGAATCTGCATGGCATCCAGCAGCGGCTCAGTCAGCCGTCCCATGGGCACCTGGCCGGTGATGCTCTCTCCCACTCCGCCCCGGTGGCTGATGATCATGAGCAGGGGGATTTTGTAGAGCAGGTCCAGGCTGGCCAGGGAGTTGATGCAGTTCCCCAGACCCGAATTCTGCATGAGCAGCGCCGCCCGCCGCCCGCCTATCCAGGCTCCGGCGCAAATGCCCACAGCCTCCTCCTCGCGGGTGGCGGGAATGTGGATGATGTCGGGATCGCGGGCCACCAGGTCGAGCAGCTCATGGAGGTTGACGCAGGGGACAGAGGCGGCAAAGTCGATGCCTGCGCTCTTGAGTCCGCGGTAGACGGCGAGGCTGGGATTCATTGCTGTCATTGTGGCGCGGAAAGGGCAAATAGCTTTGGGGGCTTGCCGATAAAGTTGGCTCTCGCGATGGTACGAAAATGCCGTCTTTGTGCGTACTTTGTGCTCTTTGTGCTCTT
>CAYQKI010000116.1:0-5501 GCA_964418105.1 uncultured Methanotrichaceae archaeon
CGAGCCGGGCAAAGAGATCGGCATAAAGATAGATCAAACCCTCACCCAGGATGCCACAGGCACCATGGCCTATCTTCAGTTCGAGTCCATGGGCCTCAAAGATATCGCCACGGACCTCTCTGTGAGCTATGTGGATCACAATACCATACAGGTAGGATTTGAAAACGCCGACGATCATGCCTACCTGGAGTCCATCGCGAAGAAATACGGAATCTACTTCTCCCGTCCAGGCAACGGAATATGCCACCAGGTCCACCTGGAGAGATTCGCGAGGCCCGGAAAGACCCTGCTGGGTTCGGACAGCCACACCCCAACCGCCGGAGGTGTGGGCAGCCTGGCCATGGGAGCAGGCGGCCTGGACGTGGCCGTGGCCATGGGGGGTGGTGCATACTATCTGACTGCTCCGCGAGTCATCAACGTCCGGCTCAGCGGAGAGCTGCAGCCCTGGGCTACAGCCAAGGACGTGGTCCTTAGAGTCCTGTCCATGCTCAGCACCAAAGGCAATGTGGGCTGTGTCTGCGAATACACCGGAGAAGGGATCGCCGGCCTGACCGTCCCGGAGAGGGCCACCATCACCAACATGGGCGCTGAGACCGGAGTGACGACATCCATCTTCCCCAGCGATGAACAGACCCGCCGCTTTTTGGCAGCCCAGGGGAGGGCCGACCACTGGAAGCCGCTCAGTCCGGACAGGGACGCAGTCTACGACCGAACCCTGGAGATCGACCTGTCCGGGATCGAGCCGCTGGCCTCAGCTCCCCACAGCCCGGGAAATATCGTCAGCATCAAAGACCTGGACCTGCCCGTGGACCAGGTGATGATCGGCTCCTGCACCAACTCCTCATATGTCGACCTCATGACCGTCGCCGCCATGGTCAGGAGCAGGCGCCTGCCGCCGGGCGTCTCCCTGGGCATAGCCCCCGGCTCGCGGCAGGTGCTCTCGGCCATCGCCAGAAATGGAGCCCTGAGCGACCTCATCGCCTTTGGAGCCAGAATCCTGGAGTCCTCCTGCGGCTTTTGCATAGGAAACAGCATGTCGCCCTGCACCAGCTCCATATCCGTGCGCACCAGCAACCGCAATTTTAAGGGCCGATCCGGAACTCCCAGCGCCAATGTCTACCTGACCAGCCCGGTCGTAGCCGCAGCCTCGGCCATAACCGGCAGGCTGATAGATCCGGTGGAGCTGGGCATACCCTTCCCCAGGATACAGATGCCTGAGAGCTTCGAGATCGATGACCACATGATCATCCCGCCCCTTGCCCCGGATGCCAGGGCGGAGGTAAATGTCTGCCGCGGGCCGAACATCGGCCAGCCGCCCGTTAACGGCCCCATGCCGGAGGAGATCGCCGGGCAGGTGACCATAAGGGTCGGCGACCTGGTGACCACCGATCACATCATGCCCGCCGGTGCCAGGCTCAAATACCGCTCCAATGTCCCCAAATACTCGGAATTCGTGTTCGAGCCCCTGGACAGAGACTTCCCCGCCCGCGCGTCCTCTCTGCGAGACAGGGGCATCCACAACCTCATCGTGGCCGGGCAGAGCTACGGGCAGGGCTCCTCCCGGGAGCATGCCGCCCTATGCCCCATGTACCTGGGAGTGAAAGCGGTGATAGCCAAATCCATCGAGAGGATACATGCCGCCAATCTGATAAACTTCGGCATACTGCCCCTGGCCTTTTCCAGAGAGGCAGACTGGGAGGAGCTGCCCCAGGGCACTTCTATCAGGATTCCTGCCATCAGGGAGGCTCTGCTGAGCGGCAGAGAGAGCATACCAGCCCAGGCAGGTGACGGCCAGGAAATGAGATCAGTTGAGCTGAAGATGAGCCTGTCAGAGCGGCAGAGGGAGATGCTTCTGGCCGGAGGGCTGCTGGCCTACACCGTCCAGTCTGCAAAAGGCAAAGCCGGCCAGTAGAAGATGAGACAGAAATGGATAAAAGAAGAGCCCTGCCGCCGGGCGGAGGGCTCAAATCATCTCTATCCGGAATCAAGGATTTGCGGAATTAATTGTTGAATAATACCATGATGTTCTGGGACATTATCTTTCCCGGAGCATCCTTGCTGGGAGTGCTACTGCTGCTGCCAGACGCAGTCAGGCTTCCGCCGGTCTTCAGGGCGTTCAGGTCCCGATTGATGTCAAAGTCGTTGTCTATGCCCCTCGTCAGGAACAGGCTATTCCTCTCGGTTTGAGTGAGATTGAGGCCGCTGGCATTTGCCTGGAAGCTTGTTGCGCCAATCTTCAGTGAGCTGTCGAACTTCAGGGGGAAGGTATTCATCCAGATATCCATGTTGGAGGAGGTGCTCTTGAGTCCCTGGTTGTCCTGGTTGGCTACGTAATTGCTCCAGTAATCCTGAACGTCAGGATCAAATGTGGACACAGTCGGTGAATGCAAAAATGAGAGTTGAGTGCTGCTGTAGCCCTCGCCGAGGCCCACTGTCTGGGCTGATGCCAGTCCGAGCAGACAGGTCAATGCAATCAATACAACAGTTATCTTCATATTAATTCATCCCTTTTTATTAGTTAATTCTCCTGGGTCAGATCAGTCCCAACCTATTTATTCCTTATTGATGCAGGGATGCTCATGCCGGACTGCTTCGAAATACTGCACAAAGACCTGGCCGGAAGAATTGGCCGCCTGGCCACACCGCACGGGAGCGTAGAGACTCCCGCCCTGATGCCCGTGGTCAATCCCCACCTGCCCCTCATCCCTCCCCCGGAGCTGGCGGAGATGGGAGCAGAGATGATCATCACCAACAGCTACATCATTTACCAGGATGCGGAGCTAGAGTCAAAAGCCCTTGATATGGGGCTGCATGCGATGCTGGGCTTTTCCGGGCCGATCATGACCGACTCAGGAGCGTTTCAGCTCTCCGTCTACGGTGACATCGATGTCACACCACAGGAGATTCTGCGGTTTCAATTTGCCATAAAGTCCGACATCTGCGTGCCCCTGGACATTCCTACACCACCTGATGTGCCAAGGGAGAGGGCAGAGGAGGAGCTGGCCATAACCGAGAGCAGGCTGGTCGATGCAGCCGACATGGAGAGGGCGGGCCTTTTAGCCTGCCCGGTGCAGGGATCGACATATCCAGACCTGCGGGAGAGGGCGGGGCGGTTTGCGGCGAAGCTGCCCTTCGACATCTATCCCGTGGGAGGCGTCGTACCGCTCATGGAGGCCTACCGCTACATCGATCTGGTGAATGTGGTGGCAGCGGCCAAGAGAGGTCTTGGCTCAGCCCTGCCTGTGCACCTCTTTGGAGCCGGACACCCCATGATATTTGCCCTGGCAGCGGCCATGGGCTGCGACCTTTTCGATTCGGCGGCTTATGCCCTCTACGCCCGGCAGGATCGTTACCTTACAGTGCACGGCACGGGAAAGCTCGACGAGATGAGCTATCTGCCCTGCCCCTGCCCGGTCTGCCAGAGCCATACTCTGAAGGAGCTGAGGGACAGCCCGGACAAAGCCAGGCTGCTCGCCCGCCACAACCTCTATGTCTCCCTGGCGGAGATCAGGCAGGTAAAAGAGAGCATCCGGGAGGGATCGCTGTGGGACCTGCTGGAGGCGCGCTGCCGCTCCCATCCCCGCATGCTGGACGGCCTCATGAGGCTGGGGCAGGAGGGGCAGTGGCTGGAGAGGCTGGACACAGCCAGCAAGTCAACTTTCTTTTACACCAGCCAGGAAGCTGCCCTGCGCCCGGAGGTGCTGCATTACGCTCGCAGGATCGACCGCTTCTCCCTGAAGGGCGAGGTGCTGGTCACAGACGATCCCGGCGCCAACACGTCGGGCTACGACCAGGTGCTGCTCTACAAGCCGCCCTTCGGGCCCTACCCCCGGGAGCTGGCCGAGACCTATCCCTTCAATGCCGAGGTGCCTGAGCAGGCCGACAGCGCTTCCAAAGAGCAGGCGGACAGGAACATGAGGGCGCTGATGGCGGCCAATCCGGAGGCGAGGTTTAGCATAAGGATCAAATATTGCCAAGCGAAAAGGCAAGAAGAGAGCTCTGGTTGCCCTGGCTCATCGGATGCTAATGGACATCTATTGAAATAGCCGCCAAATAACAGCTATCTTAACTCAGTATCTGAGTTCTGTATGCATTTATTATAAAGATTTAAAAAGTTTTTGACCATAAAAGCTATGCTTTCATGATCTCGTCAATCCCCTCTTCCAGCGACCACCTGGCGACAAAGCCCAGAGCTTTCATCCTCTCCGTGTCCGCCAGAGTATCCCTCACATAATTCTTGATGGGGTTTTCCCTGTAGGTCGGCTTGAGGCTCGTCCCAAGCTTATTGTTCAGCAGATCCACCACATAATTGAAGTTGTAGGACTGGCCCGTGCCCAGGTTATACACGCCCGTACCCTTCCCGGCGGCCAGGATCATGCCGTCGGTCACATCCCGGACGAATGTGAAGTCTCGCGTCTGCTCCCCGTCCCCGAAGATCACCGGAGCCTTTCCGGCCTGCATATCCCACATGAACTGGGATATCATATTGGCATATGTGCCCTTGGCCAGCTCATGCGGCCCGTAGACCGAGAAGAAGCGCAGCGCTGCATAGTCGACCCCATACAGCCTGTAATACAGCTCGGCAATCCTCTCAATGGCCAGCCGGGCCTCGGTGTAGTAGTCTGTCACCAGGATGTGCGCATCCTCCCGGTGCGGCGTGGGCAGGCCGTTGTATAGCGATGAGGATGAGGAAATGACCACCTTCTTCGTGCCGCACCTTCTAGCCAGCTCCATGACGGCAATAGTGCCGTTCACCGCCTCGCCCACCAGCAGGGGATTGCTCTTGTACATGGGCGAGGATGAGGGTATGCCCAGGTGAAATATGACATCCGGGCAAAGGTCGTAGGCCAGGGCGTCATTGCATGAGCCCTTTATGACCCTGATGTCCTTTCTGACCCCATCCAGATTGCTCATGCTGCCGGTATGAAAGTTATCGAGGACGGTGACCTCGTACCTGTCGACAATCGATTCCACGAGATTTGAGCCGATGAAGCCCGCTCCGCCGGTAACAAGTGCTTTGCTCATATCATAATCCTCGTTTTCCAATGCATTAAAGCTATTTAAATTATAATAAAAATTGGAAGCTCTGCTCTTCAGAGCTTCACGAATATCTGCATGGCCTCGTCGGTCTTCTTTAAAGTCAGCAGTGACTGCATCTTGTTGATCGATGCCTACGTATATGCGGGATCTATCTCCAGAGCCTTGTCATAGGCCTGCTGTGCCTCTGCTGGAGATCTTATGCTCGCAACCGGACATATTTCTCTTCCCTCTTTACCAATTAGGATCAATAATTCGGAGGATTAAAACTTTTTCCAGGTCAATCGATGGCTATACGCCGGAGGGAGAGATCTCTGCGCGAATGTCATGGGTTTCGAAAAAAAGGGAGGGTGATATCCCGCTTACAGGTCAATGCGCGGGATATTCTCAACAGATTCTGGGTTGGCCAGAGCAGACAGGTCTCCGGTCTCCTTGCCCAGGGCCTTGGCCTTGATGACGCGGCG
>CAYQKI010000117.1:0-5390 GCA_964418105.1 uncultured Methanotrichaceae archaeon
TCTGCTCCGGCCTGAATCTGAAGGGCGAGGTGCAGGCCAAGGGAATTGAGATCCTGCGCCAGGCCGCGGAGAAGGAGCTTACCTCCGGGCGCGGGCCCACGGGCGTCGCCGCCGCCGCCATCTACATCGCCTCCATACTCTGCGGAGACAGAAGGACGCAGAGGGAGGTGGCCGATGTGGCGGGAGTGACTGAGGTTACCATCAGAAACCGATACAAGGAACTGGCAGAGGAGCTGGACATTGAGATAATCCTGTAGGGGTTTGTCTCTTCTGCCCACTTTAACCTCCATCTTTTCATCTTTTTATGCCGGACAGGGAACGCCTGAACACTGGTTTTAATCACTCCAATCTCATTTTTATGCCCAAAGATAATCCCAAAATTGCCTCTCGATTCTGGGAGGTGGACCTGCTGCGAGGGGTGGCCCTCGTCCTCATGGTGGCCTACCATCTGGCCTTCGATCTGGATTATTTTTCAGTGATTGATATTGATGTCTCCTCGGGCCTACCCCTGGCTGTGGCCCGCATTACCCTCTCTCTGTTCTTGCTCCTGGTCGGCCTGTCTCTCTACCTCAGCAGCAGCCGGGCAAAATGCCGGGCGGAGCTGTCCGGGCGGCAGTCCAGTTACTTTGCCCATCTGGCCAGCAGGGCCTTTTCGCTGCTGCTTGTCGCCCTGCTCATCTCCCTGGTCACATATCACTTCCTGGGAGAGTGCTTCATAGCCTTTGGAGCCCTGCACCTCATCGGCCTCTCCCTGCTGCTGGCCTATCCGTTTCTGGGCAGGGGCCGTCTGAACTTCATAACAGGAATGCTGATAATAATAGCCGGACTGTACCTGCCCGCTCTCTCCGTCGGCCACCCCTGGCTGCTCTGGCTGGGCCTCGCCCCGCCCGGCTACTGCTCAGTGGACTGGACTCCCCTCATTCCCTGGTTTGGGGTGGTGCTGGTGGGTGCGGCGCTGGGAGATCTGCTCTATCCCCAATATGAGCCCAGGATTCGCCTGCCGGACTGGCAGGACAGCTCACTGGCAAGGCCGCTCTTCATCCTGGGCAGGCACTCCCTGGCGATCTATCTGATCCACCAGGCGGCTCTCATCGCTCTGTTCGGCCTGTTGGGCTTCAATCTCTCCTGGCACTGATCGCAGGATGCGCCTTCCTGGCCGGGATCGATTCCAATTGTCGCTCATCCTCATATTTGCCAAATGGTTTATATCATCTGTTGGCACTGTTCTAATGCATGGGGCATGTATTTGTCAGCCCTCTGAATTGGGGGCTGGGCCACAGCACCAGGGACATTCCCATCATCGAGCATCTTCTCTCCCGAGGGCATACCGTCACCGTGGGCAGCAGCGGAAATGCCCTGGCTCTCCTGAAAAGGGAATGCCCGGAGTGCAACTTTATCGTCTTTAAGGACTATCCGGCACCATACAGCGACTCACGCTTCTTTCTGGCGGGATTCATCGCCGGCCTGCCGTCCGTTCTCTCCGCCTTTGCCGCCGAGAGAAAGAGGATGGAGCAGATACAGTCCGAGAATGACTTCGACCTGATCATCAGCGACAACCGCATGTGCGTCTACAGCAGCCGGATCCCCAGCTACTTCATATCCCACCAGCTCCGCTACAGCATGCCCGGCTACCTCTACCCCTTTGAGCTCATGACCATGCCCTTCAACAGCTTCTTTCATGGAAAATTCGATGGAGTGATTGTGCCGGACATCAGCCCTGACGTCTCCAGTTCCGGCTGCAATGCCCGTCCTGGAAAGAACCTCTCCGGAAAGCTCTGCCGCTCCGCCCTCAAGAGAACCAAATGCAGGACGTACTATGCCGGCATTCTCACCAGCGCCAAAAAGCTGCCGCTCGCCGAGGACCTGGACTATCTGGCCATCGTCTCCGGTCCTGAACCCCAGAGGAGCAGGCTGGAGGAGATTGTGCTCAGGCAGATCACTGCTCTGCCCGGAGAGAAGGCCGTCCTTTTAGGCAGCCCTCAAAAGGAGAGGCACGAGATGATCGACGGAAATACCACAGTGCACTCCTATGTCTCCTCAGAGGAGAAGGCGAAACTCATGAACCGGGCCAGGTTCATCATCACCCGGTCTGGGTATACCACCATGATGGAGATGGCGGAGCTGGACAAAAAGCACGGACTGTTCATCCCCACCCCCGGCCAGACGGAGCAGGAGTACCTCTCCCGCTACTATGCGCGGCAGGGATGGTTTCTGTCCCGGAGCCAGTACAGTCTGAACCTCGCCGAGGACGTGCAGGCTGCCATGAATTTCCGGGGATTTCCGGAGATGGCGAAGACAGGGGAGAACGTGGAAAGGCTCTACAGAGAGGTGTTGCAAAGACATTTAAATTAAATGATCTAAACCAGCCTATTGGCAGGATGCCAGGCCGCCGGCTCCACCTCCAGGCCGGCCAAAGCTTCGGCTACGAGTATGTCCGCCATGGCTGCCGCAGGAAAGATGAACTCGGCGCTCTCAATGGGCCCGTAGAGCAGGAAGTCGGCTGCCGATAGGAGCTGCATGGCTGACGCTGCCGCATCGCAGCACTGCTTTGTCGTTTTATCTTTGGCGGCAAGCCAGGCCCAGGCGGATACAGCATTGTGAATCCCTGATCCCACCGGCAGGCCCAGGCGGCTCTTGGCCACAACGGAAAAGCGCAGGGCTGCACCGGCTCCGCTTCCCAGAGGCATAGCTCCAGGATCAATGAGCAGGTTTTTCAGGCCCAGCTCAGCCGCCCGCGGCAAGAGGCCCCGGTCCAGAACCTGGCCGCCGGTCTCCAGCAGTTCAATCGAGCCCTCCACTCCGGGCTTTGCGGGATTGTAGGCCAGAATGACGGCAGAATCTATGTCCGAGTCCCTGATCGCCTCTGCTTCCTCCTCCGCCGTGGCCAGGCTGAGGCTGTTGTAGACCGTCCGGTCGGCGTAGCCGAGTTCAGTCGTCAGCCGCGCTGCCCCGGCGCGGGTGGCGGAGTCGGCAGAGTCTATGATCAGGGGCCCCTTCCAGATGCCGTCGGAAAAGTCAAGATACTTCTCCATGGCCTGGATGCTCCGGGCATAGAGATGCAGCACTGCCGGGCAGCCGGTCTCTTCGGACAGCTCCTCCTGGCGGCCTATCAGCCTCTCCGCCCGGGCCTGGTCAAACAGCCCCCTCTCCTCATCCTGGACGATCCTGTGGCCCTGATAGAAGATGGTGCCACAGAGGGCTGTGGGCAGCTCCCCCGGCTGGCCTCCTATCTTTACACCCGCGATATTGACCACGGACTGCTCTCTGCCGAATCTGAACACTCAATCATCCCCCTGCAGCCACATTCACTTCGCCTGTATCCTGCATTACCAGCCAGGCGGATGTATCCATAACTGTGCCGCATCCCAGGGACAGATCGCCGCATCCGGTAGAGACCATCTTCCTCTGCGGCCTGCTCTTTACTGCCTGGAAGGGCTCAAAAGGATAGGGCTCTTTCAGTCGGCTGTATCTGCCGATCAGCTCCTCTATCTGCGCGATATCTTCCAGTCCCCTGTGATCTATGATCTCCACCTGCTGCTGAAAGCGCAGGATCGCCTCTGGCTGCAGGTTTTGAATGAAGGGGATGGCTCCTTTGGAGCCGATTATCCTTCCCTGTTCGTCAATGCCGTTTCTATGCAGAGCCATGATGGTATCTCCGGGCAGGTGGCCCCTCGACTCCGCCCCGCAGATTATGATGAAGCGGATATTGCAGTTGGATATCACATTGGCCACGATCTTCTCGATGCCCAGATTTTCCGTCTTGCAGGGGCCGCAGATGGCTGAGCCCCTGGGAAAGATGCGGCTGGCCAGTGTCACCACTGCCACATGAGAGCCTGCATCGCCCACCTCATAGTCGCCGCGCACAGGCGGCCAGGAATCATGGAAATGCTTATCGCCCTGCATATTGCTCCTGCCTTAACTGATGGACCGGGCGGCATTTAATCTTTTGTCTATGAAAAATTGAAATATGAGGATGGCAATTAAGTATGGTGATGGTGGCAAGATAATGGCCTCATATAAGGAAAGGATCCTGGAAGTGATTGGAGAGTCAGAGGTAGGCCTGACTACGGTGGACGTGGCCAAGAAAGCGGGCGTGAGCAAGACCACCGTTATCAAGTACCTCTCCGTGCTCAGCTCGGAGGGGCTGGTCGAATTTGTGGAGGTAGGCCCCTCCAAGCTCTGGAGAAACAAAAGAACAGGCCCAAAGCGCGAGAAAGAGGCACCTGCCGCGTTGAACGTGGAGGCGCTTCCCATGATCGATGTAGATTTCAGCAATGGTGACGAAAAAACGGTTTACTTCTCATTCCGGATGGACCCGGAGCAGATATGTGCGCTCATGAAACGCGCCAACAAATGCATGTACAATTTAGCCAAGCCGTTCTGATGAGCAGATCAATATCAAAATAATTGAGGATACAATACATGCCAAGCGCCTCGCAGATGTCCGTACCAAGGGAGATCAAAGACTTCTTCCAGGTTGAAAGCGGCCAGACGCTTCTCATCAAGGGCCTGCCGGGAACCGGCAAGACCACCCTGGCCCTGGAGATAATGAACAGCCTGTGTGAAGATCGCAATGGAATGTACATATCGACCCGCATCGACCCGCGCCGGCTTTATGCCACCAATCCCTGGGTGCAGGAGGTCGTGCCCCCCAGAAATGTGGTCAATGCCACCCAGGGCAAGCTCCTGGAGAGCCTGAAAGGCATGGGAAAGGACCTCTCCAATTACTACGCCGTCCTTGACTTCTTCAAGGTCTTCTTCGACGAGGCGGAGGAGATGGACAATCCCATGATCATCATCGATAGCTGGGATGCAGTCCTGAATTATACATCTCACCTAATTGGCAATGCCCGCTCCAGCTTTGAGCAGAATATCTGCGAGTTTGCCCGCGACCTGGACACCCACCTCATATTCGTCTCCGAGTTTGAGAGCGTCATGCCGCTGGACTACATTGTGGACGGTGTGGTGACTATGGAGCAGTTTTCCCTGCCCGGATATGCTCCGGGCAGCATGAGGACCCGGTATGTGCGGCAGATCAAGCTCGACAAGCTGCGGGGGGTGGAGATAGGCCGGAAGAACTACACTGTGACTCTGCACAATGGGCGCTTCCGGTTCTTTGAGCCCTACAGAGAGCACAATGACGCCAGGATCGCCAGCGACGGAGTGCGGGTCCCCGATCCCAAGGAAGATCGCATATCTACAGGCATTCCCGACCTGGATATTGTCACCGGCGGCCTGAAGTACGGATCGTGCAATGTCCTGGAGATAGACCACGGAGTGGGCAAGAGGTACTACCAGATACTGACGGCTCTGGCCTCCAACGCCCTCAAGAACGGGCGGGGCGTATTCATACTGCCCAGCATCGGCTATCAGCTCAGCTCCCGGGACAT
>CAYQKI010000118.1:0-5374 GCA_964418105.1 uncultured Methanotrichaceae archaeon
AAATTAGTCAAACTTATGGAAAATACTAAATCAGCGCATTCTCCTCGAGAATCCCCTGTGCGCCTCCCGAAACTCCCGGTCCCTCATCTGGCATGAGCACCTCCCCTTAAACCACGGGTAGGCGGTCATCTTCTTCCAGATCTCCGGCAGGCCCATCTCTTTGATGTTTCCGAAGGACAGCGGCATGTAGGCGCAGGGCAGGGCCTCTCCGGCTCCGTCCACGTGGATCCACCTTCTGCCGGCGAAGCAGCCGAACATCTCCGGCCCCAAGAGGTAGGGCAGAGCTGTCACCCTCGGCCCATCGGAGCGGTTCCTCGCCTTGTGGAAGCTCTCCAGCCGGGATACGTCCTGGTCGGACAGCACCTCGTCCTCGTGGGAAGCCCACCGGCCCACGGCCACTATCTCGTAGAGGGACAGCTCATGAGCCCCCAGGCTCGCGGCCAGCGAGAAGGCCTCCTCAAGTTGATCGATGTTGTGGGGGGAGGTGACCATGAACAGGTCTACCAGGATGCCCGCCTCCAGGGCGTTCTTCACCCCGGATAGGGCATCGCGGAAGGCCCCCTCCCGGCCCCGAATCCGGTCGTGCTCCTTTTCATCAGGGCTGTCGATGCTGATCCTCACTGCATACAGGCCTGCCTGCTGTAGCTCGCGTGCCCTCTCCGCCGTCAGGTGATAGCCGCTGGTAAAGGACGTGGCGATGGCCCGCCCGTCCACCGAGGCCACCAGCTCCGGCAGGTCTCGCCTCAGCATGGGCTCTCCTCCGTCGAAGGTGATCAGGTAGGAGCCCATCTCCAATGCCTGGGAGATGCTGCTCTTCACCAGGTCGCTGTCCAGGACCTCACCCTGCCGGGAGGGAGCGCTGCAATGAATGCAGTCGTTGGGGCAGGCCCGCATGACAGCTATGGAGAACTGGTCGGGAACGGGGCGGCGAGTGAGGGCTCCCATCTGAGCGGAGAGCATGCGGTCGAAGGCGAGGCTTGGCGCGGGCGGAATCCAGGTGGAGAATATAAATTTGTCCGGCCCGGCGGAGATGGGCTTTTCATCGGCGAAGATCCTATTGATCCTTTCCATCACCGGCCCGGCAAGTGGTGCCAGCGCGCCGCGGGCCGCCAGACGGATGCCCTTTCCCTCATCGCCAGGGAAAGCGTCGATCTTCAGCAGAGGCTTTTTTGCAATCTGCATCTCTCCAGCCCCCGGCGCGTCATCTCATCCACTATGCCCTTGAGGCGAGCCTTCATATCCCCGCCTGCTGCCGACCGGTCGAGGGCAGCTCTGGCAGAAGAGCTGTGGTCCTCAATGGCCTTTATGCACAGACTCTGACTGGCCTTCTCAGATTCCCTGCTGCTGTAGATCCTGGGGAGGGTGATGGATGTCTTCTGAGAGGATTTGCCCTGGTCCAGCCCCAAAAACTCTTCCAGGTCGTCCAGAATCTGATAGCTCAGGCCCAGGTGCCGGCCGTAGCTCTCAAAGCAGGCCACGTCCCGGCTGCTGCCCCCGGCGATGAGCACACCCATCCCGGCGGAGGCGGAGAAGAGCGAAGCAGTCTTCCTGGAGATGCACTGATAATAGTCATCGGGGCTGCTGGCCGCCGACATATCGAGAAGCTCCCCCTCAGCCATGTCCATGCAGGCCCGGGAGAATGCCTTAATCACCGGCTGGCTGTAGCCGGATATCAGGTCGATGGACCGCGAGATGAGCCAGTCGCCCGCCAGGAGCGCCGCCTCCGGTCCATAGCGCTCAAAGACGCTCTGCGCGCCCCGCCTCTCCACCCCCATGTCCAGGATATCGTCATGCACCAGGGATGCGGCATGAACCAGCTCAATGGCCAGGGCGGCATTGGCCGCATGAGAGGAGGAGGCTCCAAAGGCCTGTGACGAGAAGAGAAGTATGAGGGGACGGACCCTCTTTCCCGGTGAGGTGAGCACATAGCCGATTATCTCGCCCAGAGGGGAGTCGGGCAGAGTCCTTGCGAGGGCCGCAAGCTCATTATTGATAAGATGGTATTCATCCCAGCCGGAGAACATCGAATGGGATAGTGCCGGCATAGCTATTTAGCTTTTGCTGATAAAAATAAATCGATTAGTAAATATTTTATATTCTGGGCCGCCTGCAATTTTAACGAAAGCTATAACTGCCTTCCTCCCTGCCGGGCATCTGTGAGCTGTCCATCTTTGGATCCACTGACTCTGACTGCCGGCCTGCCATTTTGCGGTGGGCTATCTCTTGAAGGCCTTGCCGCAAGCTGGCTCGCCCTCTCTTTGCTGGGAGCAGGAGCCATGTCTGTTACCGGCATCATAGACAAGTTCGTGCTCGTCAAGTATGTCAGAGATCCGCTGGCCTACCTGGCCGTCCTGGTGGCCATGCAGCAGATATTCATCCTGGCCGTGCCGGCCTATTTGGGCTGGGGCTATGTCTATCCCCATTCGCTCTACGCCCTGGCAGCGGGAGGGGTGCAGGTGGTCCTCTGGGCGGCCTACCTCATGGCCCTGAACCGGGAGGAGACCAGCCGGGTGGCGGCCATGGTCTACGTCTTTCCCGTGTTCGTCTTCCTGGGAGCCTATCTCATCTTAGGCGAGACCCTCTCCACCAGGCACTACGCCGGAGGAGCGCTGCTGGTGGCCAGCGCCTTCTTCGTCTCCTACCGCCCAGAGCAGGGCAGCGCCTCCGCCGGCCTCTCCCCGGCCCTCAAGTACATGGCAGTCTTCTGGATATTCACCGCCGTCTACGCCCTGGCCGCCAAGCTCCTGCTAGCCTTCATGAGCGAGTGGCACCTCATGCTCTGGTCGTCTCTGGGCAGCCTTCTGGCAGTGCTGCCCATCCTGGCGAAGAGCAGCCTGCGCCGTGAAGCCCTGGACTACCTCCGGGGCGGGCCGCTGCTGCTCTCTGCCATGCTGGCCGACGAGTTGTTCGACCTGCTGGGCAGAGGGGCGTTCATCTTTGCCTACGCCGCCGGCTCTGTGGCCCTGGTCTCCAGCGTCTCAGCACTGCAGCCCTTTATCACACTGCTCTATGTGGCGGCACTGGGTCTGGCGTTTCCAGGAATGCTGGTGGAGGAGCTGGACAGGAGAACTCTGGCCCTCAAGGGACTGGCGATTATTATGATAGTAGCCGGGGTGTATCTGGTGTCATGAGAAATATTCAAAAAAGTTATTATATTGGAAATAAAATTTAGAGATTCAGTGAGGAAGGAATTATTGGCTGACATGGCAGAAATGACTGGCAGAGGCCGTCTTCTCTTTATAGATAATATCCGCTGGACTGTGATCGTCCTGGTGGTCATGGTCCATGCGGCAGTAACCTATTCGGGCCTCGGCCATTGGTACTACTACGAGCCGCAGGAGATTGACGCCCTCTCTGGCCTCTTCTTCGGATTTTTCCTGTCAAGCTCCCAGGCCTTTTCTATGGGCCTGCTCTTTCTGCTGGCCGGCTACTTTGTGCCTGGCTCATTCAACCGCAAGGGTGCAGGCAGGTTTCTCAGAGACAGGACGGTGAGGCTCGGCATTCCCACTTTAATCTTTATGCTCTTGCTCGAGCCATTGTTGTCTCTTCTTGCATCTGCGGTGCTAGGAGATCCGGTCCCCTCCTCCGCAGGCAGGGATTATCTCGACTACATCCTGAGCATTGAGTTTCTGGGAGGCACAGGCCCCATGTGGTTTGCCGCCGCCCTTCTAATCTTTTCTGCTGCCTATGCCGCCTTCCGCAGTCTCTCCCAGCCCCAGCCAGATCTTAAAGGAAGGGAGGACGGCCTCAGGGCCCTGCCAATGGACAGTGACGGCTGGCTGCCCGGCCACCGCCACCTGGCAGCCCTCGCCCTGCTCATCGCCGCGGCAGCCTTCGCCATCCGCATCTACTATCCCATCGGCACGGACGTGCTGAACATGCAACTGTGCTTCTTTTCCCAGTACATCATACTCTTCATCGCCGGGATCGCCGCCTCCCGGATGGATTTACTCCTCAGGATCCCCTCGGCTCTAGGAATGGCCTGGCTGAAGGCTGCGATCACCGCCGGCCCGGCCGTCTGGCTGGCCATGATGCTGGCCGGAGGAGCTGCCTCTGGAGATTTGGCTCCTTTTTGGGGCGGCCTGAACTGGCAGAGCGCAGCTTATGCCCTGTGGGAGTCATTCTTTTGTGTGGGCCTGTCCCTGGGAATTATCGTCCTCTATAGAGACCTCTGGAACCGCCAGGGCAGTCTTGAGAGGTTTTTATCGGAGAATTACTTCTCAGTCTATGTCTTCCACCCGCTCATTCTGGTCCTGGTCTCGCTGGCCCTGCAGCCCTTAGGCTGGCATCCGGTCGCCAAGTTTGCCGCCGCCTGCGCCATTGCCGTGCCGCTGTCCTTTTTGGCCAGCCACTTCATCCTGAGAAGGATCCCACTGCTAAGTGCCGTCCTGCGAAAATAGAGACCCTGCTATCTCATGGTACGAAAATGGTCTCTCTGTGCGTCCTTTGTGACCTATGTGGTGATAGAGAGAAAAAAGAGAAAAGGGGCTGAAGAAGCTTCAGCCGAACAGGGCACCGAGGCCCTCGACTCCGCTCTCCTCGGCAGCTTCCTTGTCCTCAGCAGCCTCTTCCGCCTTGGCCTCGGCCTTGGCGGCAGGAGCGGCTGCGACTGGAGCTGCTGCGGCAGCGGCTACGGGCACTGCGGCAGCCTGGGAGAGAACTGCGGCGATGTCCACGCCTTCGAGAGCAGCCACCAGGGCCTTGATCCTGACCTCGTCGGCAGCCACACCGGATGCCTCAACTACCTTCTTGATTCCATCTTCGTCAACGTTCTTGCCTGCGCTGTGAAGCAGCAGAGCGGCATATACATATTCCATTTAAATCAACCTCGAATTTTGCTTAAATTATCCGAATAGAGCACCTAGCCCCGCGGCGGTGTCTCCTTCATCCTTTTTCTCTTCTTCCTCTTCCTCGGCCTTGATCGGTGCGGCAGCAGCCGCAGCGGGCGCAGGTGCTGCTGTCACAGCTTCGCCGCTGGCAACTGATGCCAGGGCTTTTGCGTTGGCGGCAGCCTTGGCCAGGACCATCTCCATCATGCTGGGCACGGGCAGTCCCGCATCCAATACCAGGGCACGGGCGCGAGTCTGGGCCCTCTGCAGCATGGGTCCGATTGTCTCCGGCGTGGCGTAGCCGATCTCAACCGCAAAGGCAAATGCCTTGCTAGAAGCTGCGCACAGCTCAGCGACCTGGGCCTGCACATCGATGACCAGATCCCTGGCCTTGAAGATCACTCCACCCTCGTAGGCGGCTCGAAGCTCGAGGCCCACGTTTCTGGGGAAGATCTCCATGGTCTTCAAAATGTCTGCCGTCTTGGCAGGCACGACCTCTCCCTCTTTGGCCAGGGTGACCTTCTGGTTGATGACCACCTTTCCGC
>CAYQKI010000119.1:0-5357 GCA_964418105.1 uncultured Methanotrichaceae archaeon
TATAAATATGCTCAAATGCCCGATTCGCTGGGGAAGGAAGGGCGGCTTTTCAATGGAGTTGAAACAAAGAGCACAGCTCACGGCAGCGGAAGAATAGATACGGACTCCATCATATATGCGGAGAGCTCGTACTCCAATAAGACCTGGATCAATGGCGCATATGACGAGGACGGAGAGGAGATTGAGGACGAAGAAGAGACCACCAGCCAAATTCAGGTAAATGAGGATAGCAAAATGAATTACAGCCCTATGTCCATGGGCATAGGATCCCGATATTATGGCAATCACCCCATTGTCTTCAGATCCCTCCTCAAAGAAGAAGACTGGATAAAAAATCGCAATGGTTTGAACTCCTTGAACAACAGGGTTGATTATGCACACGGATTGGCCAAACTGCTTGAATCCCAATCAGATGCCGAAAACATCTCTATGAAGGTAGAAGAGGATTTGACCGATGGAAGGGCGCACTTTGGAGTCCTTCAGATTCAGGGAATTCCTGTGGACGAAGAGCCGGAAGAGGATTTTGAAGAGGAACCGGTTCTGGGTCTGGCCATGAAAAAGTGGAAGAAGCCGCTCATAGAGATCGATGAGGACTATATCGGCAGCTTCCACATCAAGAAGAATGTGACTCTCTATATCAGCTCTGAGGAAGAGGAGGAAGAGGATTCATGGCTTTCATGCTGCTTTGCAGGATTTGGCGACATGAATCCGCTGGAGTCAATGCTGATGAAGTCTGCGAAAGGGGTCTTCGATTGCACCTGCTTCCAGGCTCCCGCCAGGGCGCAATTTTCTGCATAGCTGTCAATTTTCCCATTTTTGATTTGACCGCTCTCCTCTTGCATTCAGGACTATAGTCTCATCGGCCATGAACCGGATTACCTCAGGCTGGTGAGAGATGAGAAGATAAGCCAGGCCCGTATCTCTTTGCAGCTTCTTGAGCAGGCCCAGCATTTGAGCCTGCACAGATATGTCCAGGGCGGATGTGGGCTCATCCAGAATCAATACCCTGGGCCTGAGGAGCAGTGCTCTGCCCAGAGCAACCCTCTGGCACTGACCGCCCGATATCTGGGCAGGATAGCGGCAGACGATCTCCTCAGAGATGCCCACCATCTCTAAAATCTCTGCTGTCCTCTCTTGCCAGTTTTTTGCCGGAACTTTGAGCAGGCTCAGAACTTCATGAATGGATGATTCTATGCTCTTCCTGGGATTGAGCGATCCCTCTGGATCCTGGAAGACCATCTGCACCTGCCTGCGGAAAGCCAGCATCTCTCTTCCCCGCATGCTCCAGATATCTTTGCCGCTGTAGAGCACTCTCCCGGAGGTGGGCCTCTCCAGGCCGGCCATGATCTTGCCCAGTGTAGTCTTGCCGGATCCTGAAACGCCCATCAGTCCAACCGTCCTTCCTTCCTCCATCTGCAGGCTTACGCCCTCAAGAATACGTTGATGTTTCCGAAAGATCAGCCCCGAATCATATGACTTGCCTACTTCTTCGGCCCTCAGTACAGCCAGCATCTCACCTCCCGGTCATTGGCCCTGCGATCGATACTGCCCTTATTATATTCACTTTCATTGCAGCCACCGGAGCCATAAGGTCCATAGCTCTCTCCATTGCTCGAAATGCGCACCATCTCAGATCTTGTATTGCACCTCTCCCGCCTGAGAAGGCAGCGGGGGGAGAACCTGCATCCGTCCGGCGGATGGATCATAGATGGGGTGACTCCCGGTATGGACTGAAATCCCCTCTCCGGACGGCAGTTCAAGAGGGCTTCTGTGTAGGGATGCAGTGGCTTGGAGAAGACCTCGCGGCTGCTTGCCGTCTCTACAATCTGTCCGCAGTACATCACTGCCACCCTGTCCGATATCTCTTTAGCCAGCCCAATGTCGTGGGTGATGAGCAGGAGGGCAGCTCCAGTCTGTCTCTTGATCCTCATCAACTCCGCCATCACCTCTCCGGCGGTAGAGGCATCCAGGGCTTTACTGGGCTCGTCGGCTATTATTATCCTTGGCGATAGCATCAGGGATGTGGCTATCATCACCCTCTGGTTCATTCCTCCGGAGAACTGGAAAGGGAACATCTTCATCTTCTCTATCCCTGACAAGCCGAGGCGAGATGCCATCTCCCAGGCCATCTGGATAGAGCGTCCAAGCGGGATGCCCTTTCTCATGTGCAGCATCTCACCAATCTGCTCTCCCACCGGGATAATCGGATTTAGGGCCAGAGAGGGATTCTGAAAAATAATGGAGATCTCGCTGCCCCTTATATCGGCCATCTGCCTCTCGCTCAGGCGGAGCAGGTCCCTGCCTGCATAGACTGCCCGTCCCCTAACCGAGGCATTGGGAGGCAAAAGCCGCATTATGGCGCTTGCGACCACCGACTTTCCGCAGCCTGTCTCGCCAACAAGGGCCAGTGTCTCTCCCTCCCCCAGTTCAAAGCAGACATCTTCTGCCGCCCTGACACTGCCCAGAGCCGTCTCGAAGCTGACGGAAAGCCCCTTGATTTTCAGGATAGGCTCTCCGTTCGTTCCCTGATAGTCCCGGCTCATTGCAGCCTCATCGTTGCTTCTTCCTGCTCTTCCAGGGCAAAGCCCATGAGGACTGTGGAGAGGACAAAGAGCGTAATGCACAGCCCTGGAGCCATATACCACCACCAGTAGCCGTTTATGAAGCCACCCCGGCTGAAGGCGAAGCTGATCATCATCCCCCAGCTCTTCATGGTGCAATCGCCCAGTCCCAGAAAGGAAATGGAGGCTTCAGCGATCATGGCTGAGGCGATTGAGAGCAGAAATTTGGGCATTATCACATGAAGGGTATTGGCCAGGACATCTGTCTGCATGATATGCCGGTCTGAAAATCCCAGGGACTGGGATGCCTGCACAAATCCCATCTCCCTCACCTGCAAAGTTTTGCTGCGGACCACTCTGGCTGTGGAGGTCCACCATAATGCGCCCATTAGAAGCGAGACCATCCAGAAGCTCGGCCTTAAAAATGCAGCCAGCACTATTATCAAGGGTATCTGGGGGATCATGAGAAATATGTCCGTCAAGCCCATGAGGATCTCATCGGCCATGCCCCTGTAGTAGCCGGCAGCAAGCCCTACTGCCGTGCCTATGAGCACGGCCATGATGGCTGCTCCAAATCCCACCAGCAGAGATACCCTTGATCCGTATATGATCTCGGAGATGATGTCATTTCCCATGTCATTTGTTCCCAGGAGGTGCTCTCTTCCTGGCGAGAGATAGGGCTGAAACCTCACCCAGGGATCATAGGGGGAGAGTGTCGGGGAGAAGACAGCCATCAACAGAAATAATAGAAACAGGGCGCAACCCAGGTGGCTCTGATTCAGTCTCATTGCTGCCACCCAACTCTTGGATCCAGGCAACTGTAGAGCAGGTCGGCTATGAGGTTTGCTGAGACCACCATGATGGTGATGATGAGAAAAGATCCCTGCAGCACCGGATAGTCTCTGGAGAGCAGGGCATCGTAGATGAGGCTTCCCATGCCGTTCATGGAGAAGACGATCTCAATGAATAGAGCCCCGCTCAAAATAAAACCGAAGTCCATGGCCAGCAGGGTGATTATGGGAAGGAGCGCATTCCTGAATATATGGCGGAATAGTATCTCATCATCATATAGCCCCTTGGACCTGGCAAAGGCGGCGTAGAGGCTCCTCTTCTCCTGAATTACGCTTCCCCTCATGATCATGTAGTTTCTGGAAAGGGTGAAGAGGGTCATGACCATTATGGGAAGAAAGAGGTGGTGGGCTATGTCCGCAGCCGATCCCGTGGTATAAAATCCCTTCAGGGGAAAGATGCCTGCCTTGAAGGACAGCAGATAGAGAGTCAGCAGGCTGAGAAAGTAGGGTGGAGTGCAGTAGACCGCCAGGAAGAAAGCAGTCTGCATATTGCTCCTCATGCCCTTTCTCCTCCACCCGGCCCGCGCACCCAGCAGTGTGCCCAGCACGCTGCCCAGTATAAGGGGGGGCAAAGCCAGGAGCAGCGTCCACTTCATGCGGGAGTGGATGATCCTGGCGACAGGCGAATGAAGGTGATAGGAGTATCCCAGGTCCAGATGGAAGATGCCCCTCCAGTAATCGATGTATTGCTGGGGCCAGCTCTTGTCCATCCCCATCTCGCTTCGAAGCTCTGCTACAGCCCTGTCCGTCAGCAAGACATCCTCCCCCAGGAGGTTGGTGAGGGGATCTCCGGGCATGGCTCTGGGTATGGCGAAGTTGAGAGAGAATATTATAAAGACGGCAATGATGTACCTGCTCATCTTCTTTGCCATGAGGGACATGTCTTATTCTCTCTGGTCGCAGAGCGCCATTTCTAAAAAAATTTTGAAAATAAAAAAAATGCTGGAGGAGATCTCAGGGTATCCCTCCATGCCCTCCTGCCTTTTCCAGTTCATTGCTTCTTCTCCACCGAGAGGAAATTGTCCACATTGAATATGCCGTAGAGCGGATCCGAATACCACCCCTGCCAGTTATTGCTGTATGGCGTTTCCACTTTATTCCAGTAGAGGGCGACTGCAGGCATGTTCTCAGCATAATAGTCCTGCAACTCGTAGGCATAATCCTTCAGTTGATCATCGCTTGTGGCGGCGAGGATATCATCGCAGAGCTTCTGGAAGACGGGATCATCGAGCACATGCAGGACTCCTTCTCCCGTTCTGCGAGAGTCGAAGTAGCCTGTGCCCCAGTTGGCATGCATGAGCATTCCCCAGGGTGTGCTCCTGGTGACAGTCAGGTCGTACTCCCCGGCATCCTTCTGCTTGATCCAGGTGCTGGAGTCCACGTTCTTCAGCTCGCTGTCGATACCGGCCAGCTTCAGGTACTCCTGCACAAGCTCTGTGGCACGCTGGTAATCGCTCCTGGTCAGGAATTCAAGTTTGATGTCCTTTCCGTCCTTTCCCTCTAAAATGCCGTTACCATCCTGGTCCCGGTATCCGTCATCCTCAAGAATGGCCTTGGCCCGGGTCAGGTTGTGCTCCAGCCTGGCCGTCTCTTTGTAGGACATCATGCTGGGGGGCACAAATCCGGCATTAGGGACCTGGCCGTATCCCAGAGCATCAAGCTGCAGGATTTCGCTGTAGTTTATGGCGAATGATAGGGCCTCTCTGAAGCTCTTATCAGACATGGGCTCCTTTTGCAGGTTCATGCCCAGGAACATAAGACCGATATTGTCCTTCTCGACAAAGTCGAAGCTTCCCGTGTCCTTGAGCTTTTGCACGCTGGCATCTAGATGAATTTTTGTCTGATTGGCCCTGGCGGATAATGCAGTGATGGAGGAGCTGGGAAGCAAATCGGCGAAGAAAGCCATGCAGGATTTGAAGGTAGAGAAGGGTGACGCAGATCTCCT
>CAYQKI010000120.1:0-4947 GCA_964418105.1 uncultured Methanotrichaceae archaeon
GGCTCCTATGGCCCAAATGCCTTTCTCAATTGTATCCATAGCTGAAAGGCTGTGGCCCAATTGAAACACAGGAAGATGCCCTTGTCCTGAAGTCAGCCGGGGAGGTATCCATAGCTGAAAGGCTGTGGCCCAATTGAAACGAAGGGCTGGCGTTCAATCCGCCAGATCCCAGTCTGTATCCATAGCTGAAAGGCTGTGGCCCAATTGAAACTTCATCAATCTATGCAAAGGCAAAATGCTGCCGGGAGTATCCATAGCTGAAAGGCTGTGGCCCAATTGAAACGTGCTGCTCTCTGTCAAGCGCACTTAATGCTGCTTTTATTGTGTATCCATAGCTGAAAGGCTGTGGCCCAATTGAAACTGAAGTTTGTCGCGGATAATTTTGTCTTCCGCTGTTGGCTCAAGTATCCATAGCTGAAAGGCTGTGGCCCAATACGATCTAACCCTGCTGTTTCGCTTAAAAAAGCCCTTTCATCCTTGAAAATGCTCTGGAAAATAAGCCGCCAAGTCCTGACCTGCCATCATCGAGCGCCCAGTTCTTTCCCGTCTTTACATCCGTGAGGCAGGGGATCACTTTCAGTATCTCATTGCCTGCCTCTTCCATAACGCTCTGCAGCAATCGTGAGGCCTCTTTCTTGCTTCTATCCGGCACCTCCAGGAGTATGCTGTCGTGGACCGCATTTATCATCCGGAAATCGCTAAATTCGGGCGAAGCCATCCTCTCATAAAGCCTTCCCAGGGCCATCTTTTGCAGGTCTGCCCCGGTCGATTGCACAGGTGTGTTTATGAGCGCATTTCTGTGCTGGGGATCGACATATCTTATCCTTCCCAGCGCTGACCGGGAAACCCTGTAATCCATGCCGTCGATTTCAGCCATTCTGATGCCCTCCGTCACCATCTGCTGCCAGCCTTTCAGGCCAGGGTAGGCATCATAAAACCTGTATAGAAACTGCCTCGCCTCTTCTGCTGTCAAATTCGGCAGATTGGAGAGGATCATGTTCACTCCGCCCCCGTAAATCGTCCCGTAGTTCAGAGTCTTGGCGACCTGCCTCTCCTCGATTGAGATCTTCTTCTTTTGAAATATGGCCTGAGCAGTCTGCTTATGGGGGTCCTGGCCCTTCTTGAAGATCTCCTGCATGGACTTATCCCCGGAGAGAACGGCGATGATCCTCATCTCGATTGCCGAAAAATCCGCCTCCACAAAGGCCATGCCTTTCGAAGCGGCAAAGAGGCTTTTCAGGAATGGCTCCCTTGGCACCTGCTGAATGTTGGGCCTGGAGCAGGTGATGCGCCCGCTCCTGCCTCCAATCTGCGTAAGCCTTGGATAAATGCGGCCATCTTCGGAATAGTCCATCCAGCTTTTGAGAAATCCGATCTGCTGCCTGAGCTGTCTGTATCTGAGCAGTGATTTTATAAACGGCTCATCGGGATTTTTGAGCAATACTCTCTCCAGCTCCCCGGCAGAGGTGCTCTCCAGATTGTATCCGAGGCCTTTCAGCACCTTTTTGGCCTGAATTGGATTGCGAGGATTGAATCCTCTCATACCCTCTGCTCTGCCGCAATTCTGCAGCTCTCTCTCCAGTCCTTCCTTCTCCTCATTCAACCTGTCTAAAATCTCTCCGCCCTTTTCCGCGTTGAATCCTATTCCGTTGTATTCGATCTCCACCAGAGCCGGGAGCGCTTTGAACTCTATTTGAGCGACCTTCTCCAGACCCTGCATCTTGAGGAGAGGCCTCTGTTTAGCACGTATCCTCTCCAAAATAGCACAATACCTGGCTGCATAATCCATCTCCCTCGCCGACGGCTCGCTTCCCTTCCTGCCGGGCTCGGGGCTCGTGTCGAAGTTCCATCCCAGAAGGTCCCTGGAAATGGATTGCAGAGTAGATCCCTTATTGGAAAGGCCGTTACTCAGAAGCTCTGAGGCCAGCATGGTATCCCATAGATTGGGAAGCTTCAGCCTTCTGCCGCAGACTCTTCTGATCACACCCAGATCAAAGAGCAGATTATGGCCGACAACCTGACAGGCAGGGCACTCCAACAGGGGTATGACCTCATCGAGCAGCTCCGGAGCCAAAAGGGCCTGGCCATAGTCGCCGGCAATGGATATGAATCTGAGATCATCTGAGGCCGGCAATCCTCTTCTTCTGCCTGTTCCCAGATGCAGATAGAGGGTGGATGGCTCGTCTCGCGGTCTGCAGGACCACGAGGTAAGTAGGGCCTTGGCTGTTATCGATGGGCCTCCTTGGAGATTTCTTTGCCGACTTCGCCAGATTTGCAGCTCACGAAGCTATGGTTGTCTCTGAAAACCTATATATCTTTTTGAGGAGAAGATGATTATGGGATTTTAGTGAGGTTTATGCGAGGATTGAAATGGAGAGTTTAGGATCGAAAGCCGATGTGCCTGACCTGATTCCGGCACGAATGCTCAGCGAGTTTGCCTATTGCCCACGCCTCTGCTACATTGAATGGATAGATGGAGAGTTTGTGGATAGCGCGGATACAGTTGACGGCAGATTTCAGCACCGTCGCGTGGATGCAAAACAAGAGCCTGTCTCAGAGGATGAGATGGAGACAGTCCACGCTCGCTCTCTCTTTCTCACCGGCCCCAAGGCCGGCATCACCTGCCGCATAGATCTTCTTGAGGGGGACGGGGAAAGGTTTACGCCCATCGATTACAAGAGGGGAAAGCCCCCCAATATCCCGGAAGGGGCATATGAGCCGGATCGGGTTCAGCTCTGCGCTCAGGGATTGGTCTTGAGAGAGAACGGCTTCAAAAGCGACGGCGGCATAATCTACTTTGTGCGCGCCAAAAAGCGAGTTCCCGTTTCCTTTGACAAAAAACTGATTCAGACTACCTACGGCTTGATCTCAGAACTGCGGAGGATTGCAGAGAAGAGAGAGATTCCCCCTCCATTGCAGGACAGCCCAAAATGCAATCGCTGCTCTCTGGCTTCCATCTGCCTTCCTGATGAGTTGAATCTGCTCAGTGAGTCCAATTCAGCAGAATCTGGTGGCTATGGCGGCGGAATTTTAGGCAGGATCAGAAAGCTCCTCCCGGCGAGAGACGACACTCTTCCGGTCTATGTCGTAGGCCACGGAAATACAGTGAGAAAGAAGGGCGACCTGCTCGTCATCTGGTCCAGGGATGAGGTATCAGGCGATTCAAGCAATGCACGATCAGGCAGTCCAAAAGCAGGCAGTGGCGGAGAGGGCACAGTAAAAGAAGTCAGGCTGAGGGAGATCTCCCAGGTCAACCTCTTTGGTGGAGTTGATATTTCTATGCCTGCGCTTGCTGAGCTGATGCAGCGAGGCATTCCCGTCCTGCACTTCACAAGAGGGGGATGGTTTCAGGGAGTGAGCCTCGGCCATACCCACAAAAATGTGCACCTCCGCATGAGGCAGTTTGCCTGGGCAGAGGACAGGAAGAGGTCTCTGTCCATAGCCTGCTCGTTGATTTCCGGAAAGATCAGAAACTGCAGGACACAGGTGCGCAGGAACGACTCAAAATCCCCAGAAGATGCGCTGGACAGGCTGGAGAGGCTCTCCAAAGAAGCCAAGAATGCCTCCAGCATCGAAAAGCTTTTGGGAGTCGAAGGCGCAGCAGCCGAAGTCTACTTCAGCCGCATCGGCCACATGCTGAAAGGCGACCAGGGATTCTCATTCGAAAACAGGAACAGAAGGCCGCCAAAGGATCCAGTCAATGCCGTTTTATCCTATCTCTATGCAGTTCTCGCCAAAGACATGTTTGTCTCCCTCCTGGCGGTGGGTTTCGATCCATACCTCGGCTTCTACCACCGACCAAGATACGGCAGGCCAGCCCTGGCTCTGGACATGATGGAGGAGTTCCGGCCGGTGATAGCCGATGGCACTGCACTCTCCCTGTTCAACAAGGGCGAACTGTCAGACAGAGACTTCATCAAGACAGGCATTGGCACCTCCCTGAATACCAGGGGGAAGAGGAAGGTTCTGGCAGGCTATGAGAGGCGGATGGAATCTGAGATCACTCATCCTCTCTTTGGCTACACAGTCAGCTACCGGAGGATCATGGAGGTGCAGGCGCGGCTTCTCTCCAGAGTGGTATCCGGCGAGATCAAGGAGTACCCGGCGTTCTCCAGGAAGTGACAGTATGGGCGGATTGAACTGCTATGTGGTAAGCTATGACATCATGGATCAGAGGCGGCTGCAGAAGGTCCATAAAACGATGAAGAGCTTCGGAGAAGCTATCCATTATTCGGTCTTCCGCTGTGATCTGAGCGATAAGGGAAGGGTGGAGATGATGGCAGCTTTGAGTGACCTAATAAATCATGATGCAGACCGGATCATGATCATCGACCTCGGGCCATCCGAAGGCAGGGTAGCTCAGAGGATCGAATTCCTGGGAGTTCATGCTGTAGATCCCGATTCTCCCCGAAGGGCTGTCATTTTATAGGATGGGGAAAGTTTAGATAGTAGTAATGGCATCATTGTTGATGCACAAGATCTGGCGAGCACGCCCCTGGCGTTCAGGGCCATCCGGGCCAGACGGATGGACTCTCTGGGACGGAGAACGTCCCATTTTCCGCGCATCGAGGTGGTGACAAAACCCCCGGAGATGCGCGGAAGGTCTGTGCATAACGAAAGTGACCTGTTCTGACTGTTAACTTTCTGAAAGTATTGTAAGAAGTTAACATTATGCGCGAAAATCGTCTTTTTTTCGGTATCTGTGAAGGCCGAAAAATGGGCGCCGTATCCATAGCTGAAAAGCCGTGGCCCAATTGAAACATCCCTCATCATTTTGATGCCATAATCTTCATCAAAGTATCCATAGCTGAAAAGCCGTGGCCCAATTGAAACGTGGGTGTAGTCCATTAAAAGGAATTCTCTGACATCGCTTAGTATCCATAGCTGAAAAGCCGTGGCCCAATTGAAACTGTCCCTGCTTGGATGCGGTTGTGGTGAACATTCCGT
>CAYQKI010000120.1:4957-5196 GCA_964418105.1 uncultured Methanotrichaceae archaeon
AATTGAAACTTCTGTACGCGGGACGTACTTGAAACCTTCAATTTTTTCGTATCCATAGCTGAAAAGCCGTGGCCCAATTGAAACATATCCGGTGTAGCGGAAAATAGGTCATCAAAACCTTTGTATCCATAGCTGAAAAGCCGTGGCCCAATTGAAACGGATAGGTTTGCGTACACGGGCAAACTAACACCTGAGTATCCATAGCTGAAAAGCCGTGGCCCAATTGAAACTGATTTTCG
>CAYQKI010000121.1:0-5020 GCA_964418105.1 uncultured Methanotrichaceae archaeon
GACGGCGACCTGGGCAGCACAGCCCAGATTGCCAAGCAGCTCAGGACGCCGGTCATTTTCGTGGTCGATGCCAGGAGCATCACCAGGAGCGCTGCGGCACTGGTGAAGGGCTATATGGACTACGATCCTCTGGTGGATTTCAGGGGCGTGATTCTAAACAAAGTGGGATCGGAGAGGCACGCGGAAAAGGCCGTCCGGGAGATCGAACGCTACGCGGGCGTGGAGGTGGTGGGTGTCATCAGGAGAAACGAGGACATGCACCTGGCCATGCGCCACCTGGGCCTGGTTCCCGTGCTGGAGGGAAAGGCCAGGCATGAGGGCTTCAAAGAGAGGGTGGATAAGATCAGGCAGATCGTGGAGGAGGGCCTCAACATAGACCGAATCCAGGAGATAGCAGCTCAGGCGGAGCCGCTGCCGGATGTGCCCGCCGACCTGTATAAAGAGAGCTCATATGGCAAAGGCGTCAGGATAGGCGTCGCCCAGGATGAGGCCTTCAACTTCTACTACAGAGACAACCTGGAGATGATGGAGCTGGCCGCCGCCGAGGTGGTGCCCTTCTCGCCGGTGCATGACTCAGCGCTGCCAGATGTGGACGGCATATACATCGGGGGAGGATATCCGGAGATATATGCCCGGGAGCTGTCGGAGAATGCTGCCATGCGCCGGGCTATAGAGAAGGCTCATGAGAAGGATCTGCCCATCTTAGCCGAGTGCGGCGGCCTGATGTACCTGGCCCGGGAGATCGAATGGGACGGAGAGCGCCAGGAGATGGTGGGCCTGGTGCCGGGCAACTCCAGGCGGGGCAAGAGAAGGATTGTGAGTTACGTGCATGGCCGGCTGGAGAGGGACTGCGCCCTGGGTGAGAAGGGCGCGGCAATCATGGGGCATGAGTTCCACCACTCAGAGATGGTGATGGATGAAAAGGTGAGATATGCCATCAGGCTGGAGAGGGGCACAGGCATAAAAGACGGGTGGGACGGGATGTGCGAAGGCAATCTGGTGGCCAGCTATACCCATATCCACAGCGCGTCTTTCCGCGGATTTCCTGCGGATTTCATCATGGCGTGCAGGAAAAGGAAGGCATGAGGTTAATTTGGAGGTCACCGGCCTCGGTCTCTTCGATCTCTTCGGCCTCACGCGAAGGCGCGAAGCCGCGAAGTCCTTGTGGTTATTCACGACCCGCTTTATGCCTTCTTTAAAGGTAGCCGCGCCGAAATTGATCAGTAGACCAATCGGCATATGAAGCAGACGCAGATAGGTCAGCAACTGCTTGGCGTGAACCGGGGCAAGTGTCTCAACTGACTTCAACTCTACAACAATACAGCCTTCTACCAGCAAATCGACACGGAGACCCTCATCAAAATGCATGCCGTCAAAGTCGAACTACACAGCTTTCTGGCGTTCCACCCTCAAGCCGCATCTTTCCAGCATGCGCGCAAGGACTGCCTCATAGACCGACTCTAGCAGCCCTGGTCCCAGGTCACGATGCAGATGAAATGCTGCATCTACTACAACAGCAGAAACTTCTTCTATTTTCATAGAACCTTAGCTACTCTTCGCGCCTTCGCGTCTTCGCGTGAGAACGTTCCACCATCACCTGATCTTTATCAGCCGCTCATTGACCTCATGCACATTGAAACGCTCAGGGTCGTATCCCTCCTCCAGCCAGTTCATGATATCCTCGTGGTCGGGGTGCTTTGGATTCCTGAAGGCCCTCAGTACGTGGACGTATCCGCTGGTTCCGCCGCAGTCCTCTTGAGGCGCAGAGCGCTTGCCCTTCAAGCATATCGGATGCTTCAGTTCCTCTTTAGGCTGGAGGATCTTCTCCACCAGGATGGTGTGATACCAGGAATCTCCAAAGTCATATTCATATGCGAACTTGAACTTCTCCCCAGGGATGACCCGGTTCAGTCTGACCTTCTTCTCATCAATGAAGTCGTCGCCCAGCATATCCGCCTCTCTGGAGATGACGCTGTAGCTCTCGCCCTCTATCTCGAACCTGTGCAGATGATAGTCTTGCCAGCCCATAACCTCTTGCAGAATCTTGTGAAGCTTGAAGAGCGATATGTCTACGCGAACCTGAATTCGCCGCCAGATGAGCGGCCTTATCCCATCAAGGGTTACTTTTAGCTGGTAGACTGCCTGGGGTGTGGGTCCATCTGAAGAGTCCTTTGCTTTTTTTGCCATAGTTCACGACTAAGGAAGCTCTTTGGATTTCATCTTTTTTCTCAATAAGAGTTCTGATGCAAAGAACGATAGAGCTAAATAAATTGCATCCCATCTATTGAACCGGTGATTTGAAATGGTTAAGATGCCCGCAGAAGTAAAAGAGACACTGGAGAAGCAAAAGCCCATACCGATTGCCACAGCCAGCAAATCGGGAGTGCCCAATGTGGTATTCGTGGGATTGATGAAGGTCATAGACGATGAGACGATCATGTTCGCAGACAACTTCTTCTACAAGACCGCCAGCAACCTTGCCGAAAATCCCAAGATATCCATACTCTGCTACAATGGCGAGACCAAGAAGTCATTCCAGATCAAGGGCAATGTCACCGTCAGCCGGGAGGGCAAGGACTTCGAGGCCATGCGGGCCTGGGTGCACGGCATAAACAACAAGCTGCCCGCCAAGAGCTGTGCTATGGTAAAGGTCACTGAGATATACAATGCCATGTGGGGTCCCGCGGCGGGAAAGCAGATAGCTTAGTTTCACATCATAAAAATTAATCTATAGCCAAAAAACGTATACGCCCGCTCTTGCAGCGGGCAAATTCTTCTGCTGACGGGAATTTTATCTACAGGCCGGCCGCTGCGGCCATGGCGGAGGGCTCCTCGACAGATGCTGCATTTCTCCAGCCGCCCTCATCCTGGAATGGATAGCGGTCCTGTGTGGTGCCGCCCTTGATAATCCTCGGCCATCCCTGGCTGGGATTGCCCTTGGCGGTGTGTCCGCTCCAGTAATTGCCCCCTGTGACGTTGCCCGCATCCCAGTAGTTGCTGCTGGAATCCTCTGCATGCTCCTGGTTATTGATGAAGTCGTTGTGATAGAACAGATTTTCCTCACTGGACATGACAGTAATGCCCCAGGGGCTATCGCGAATGACATTTTGATAAAACCGATTGGCATCGGAGAGGTTCATCCAGATTCCACCATCCGCATTTGCCTGCACCAGGTTGTCACTGATGGTGTTGTTATTGCAGGACAGCAGCGATATGCCGAACTGATTGTTTCTCGATGCGTTATTTCCGGAGATCTGATTCAAGCTCGATCCGTAAAGGAAGAGGCCGCTGTACTCGTTGTCCTCCAGGCGGTTGTCCGATATGTCATTTCCATCCGACACCAGCACACGCATGCCGAAGCATCCGGAAATATTATTCTTGAGGATTCTGTTTCCCTGGCAGTTATAGAGGAAGACGGCATCATTGGTTATCTCCGTCTCCTCAATGGTGACGTTCTTGCAGTATGCCATGGTGAGATGGGCGATCTTTCTGTCCTTTATCTCCCCGCCGCTGCGACCGAAGAGATAGATGATGGGCATAGAGTCGATTGTGTTGGTTTCGTCTACGGAATTGTTGTAGCCCTCTTCTGCCTCGGCCTCGGCGTAAAGGCCCCATGCCACATTGTCCAGTACATTTTCAGAGAGCCTATTGGATGGGGATTCCACAAGAATTATGCCTCTGGAGCTGTCTTTTATCTGATTGCCGAGGAGGCTGTTATTGCGGGAGTAGATAACCTGAACAGCAGTATCTTCAACGCCCCGGATAATATTATTGGCTATGCTGTTCATAACGCTATTGCCCACATCCAGACCGATAACGGCGTTTTCCACGGTATTCTTCTCCAGAGAGCTCGCGCTGCAATTTTCAAGAATTACCCCCTCAGTGCAGCCCCTGATGCTATTGTTCGTCATATAGTTGTTCCTGCTGGAGAAGGCACCCAGTCCCAGAGCCGCACCCAGCACATTATTGCTCTGCATCTTGACCTCACTGGAATTGTAGAGGGAAATGCCCCTGGATGTCGAGGATGTCGCAGAGGGATCGCTGTGTATGCTCACTTTGTTTCCCAAAATATCGATGACGCTGCTATTCATCAGCCAGAGACCATAGTTCTTGCTGTCGATGTCGTTTCCTTCAATCCGGCAATCCCCGGCCGATTCCAGCCAGACGCCCCAGTTAGAATTGAAGACGCTGTTGTCCAGGATTTCGTCATCTCCTGCCTCCCGTATGAAGAGAGACACATTGCAGTCGGAGATGACATTGCTCTGCACGAGGTTATTGCTGGCATTCTCCCAGATAGCCACTGCGCCCTGGCAGTTCCTGATGTCATTGTCAGAAATCAGGTTCTTGCTGGAGGCCCGGACCAGCACGGCGGGATTGGCGCTGTCAATGGAGTTCTTGCGAATGACATTCCCGCTGGACTGGACATAGATCCCCGGACCTGCAAAATTCTGCAGAGATAGGCCCTCCAGTATGCAGCCGTCCGAGGTTATGGTGATCCCCCTCTCCAGGCCCGCTCCCTTGAGCATAATGGGGCCAGTCTCGCCGGTGAGCGGCATGAGGGTCACGCTCTTATTGAGGACGATCTCCTCGTTGTACTCTCCCGGTTTGATGTAGATTGTATCTCCATCGCTGGCCGCAATCACAGCCTGCTGTATGCTCTGGTAATTGGCAAAACCGCTATCATCAACAATATAGGTTCTCGCTCCCTGCACGGGCAAAAGCCAGATGAGCAAGGCCAGGAGGATGATCATCGACACTCTTCGCATGGACAAGCTAGTTCGCAGGGTAGCTTTTATAGTTAATGCAGATTCGCCTCCTGCCTGAAACCCCTTTATTTCCAATGGAAAATTAAATCCGCATTTTTTTCATGATGAAAGGATAATCCGCAAAGATATATCAAAGAAGAAGATTATTAGTATAATCTTATTATAAAAGTGATATAATTTTTTAAAGTCAGGAACATAAATTCTCAAAAGGATAAAAAGGGCAAGACCGGGCAAAACCTTATTTACTCTACCCG
>CAYQKI010000122.1:0-4994 GCA_964418105.1 uncultured Methanotrichaceae archaeon
ACCCAGTCTTTCTTTTATGGCTCTGATGTCGGAGCGTACCTGCTGCATACTCATTCTCTTTGATGTCACTTTTCATCTTTAAGATCATTTCTTTTATCGAAAAGTACCGAGATGGCCTTGTTCAACAGGACAGTTGAGCAGAATTGGGCATATTCTCCAATCTTCATTACTTCGCCATCGTAATCTGCAAAGGAAATATTTGATACATTTGAGTGAGCAGGCCGCTTTATTTTGACCTGTTCGCGAAATGCATCCACTGCCTTATCATCAGCGTCAACAAAAACCAGGACTTCTTGACTGCCGTTGCTTTCTATATTACGGGCCTCAAACATCCTGATTCTATTGGACATTGCCATGCTCATCAGGAAGTACCTGTAGCCTACATCGTGTTCCATCGGGCCTGTAATCTTGATCTTGAGCTTCATCGTCAACCTTGATATACATCGACATGCTATTTGTTTGCTTCCTCATCTCTGTGGGTGCTCTGCACCCTCTGTGCCTCTGGTGAAAACGTCGTTAGCCACTGGTTATTGCTAATTGCCCACGAGCTAAAGCCACAGAGGCGAGAGACGCGCATGTGATCGATTCGGATCGCATAGCCGGCCATTCACCCCCACGTCACCGGCACGTCGTCCGTCCGATACCCAGGCCGCACCCTGGACTCGGCAATCGGGGTGGTCGTCCCGCTGCGGAGCATTATCAGCCCCGTGTAGGCGATCATGCTGCCGTTGTCCCCCATGAACTTTCTTGCTGGCAGGAAGAACTTCGCCCCCCTCTCCTGGCACATGATACTCAGCATCTCGCCCAGCCGCTTGTTGGCCCCCACGCCGCCGACCAGCATGGCTTCCTTCTTGGCGGCATGGGCCATGGCCCGCTCCGTGACCTCCACCAGCATGGCGAAGGCCGTCTCCTGCAGGCTGTAGCAGACATCGGCCAGATCGTGCTTTTTGGCGGCCTCGGTGGCAGCCGTGGACAGGCCGGAGAAGGATAGGTCCATGCCCTTCACAGTGTAGGGCAGGGGGATGTACTTCTTTGCCTGGCGGGCCAGCTCCTCCACCTTGGGCCCGCCGGGGTGGGCCAGCCCCACAGATCGGGCGAACTTGTCAATGGCATTTCCCACGGAGATGTCCAGAGTTTCACCGAATATGCGGTACCGCTCCCGGCGCAAAGCCAGCACCTGAGAGTTGGCCCCGCTCACATAGATCACCGCCGGGTCAGCCGCCCCGGACTGCCATTTGCCCACCTCGATGTGGGCCACACAGTGGTTGACCCCCACCAAGGGCAGCCCAAAGCGCAGGGATAGCGTCCTTGCTGCCGTGGCCACTGTGCGCAGACAGGGCCCAAGGCCCGGGCCCTGGGAGAATGCGATGGCATCGACCTTCAGTCCCTGGTCGCGGGCATAGCCCATGACGTCTCCCACCACTTTGGGCATGTATTCTGCGTGATGCTGGGCCGCTTCACGGGGGTGAATGCCCCCTCTGGCCGGGGTATAGGTGGCGCTCTTCTCGTAGATCACACCCTGCTCGTCCACCAGAGCAGCACTCAGGTTCCAGGCGGTCCCTTCCAGGCCGAATACAATCATTTATATTACTGCTCCTTGTCTGTGCCTTTTTTTTCTTGTGCTTTGCATCCTTTCCTCTGTGTCTCTATGCCTCTGTGGTTTAGTCGGATAGACTATGGAACTATTGCGCACGACTTAAACTCAACCACAGAGGCACAGAGCAGTTAAGGGGTTATTCATGCAGCTCAGACATATCCTAGCCCAATGTCCTTCCTGTAGCGCATGCCGTTGAACCTGATCCTCTTGATGTTGTCGTAGGCCCTGACCCGCGCCTCGGCCAGGCTACTGCCCCGGGCGACCAGTGTCAGCACCCGTCCGCCGGTGGTAAAGAGCTTCCTTTTGCCGGATGCCTCCCCAACGTCGGGCGCAAAGGCCGTGCCGTTGTGATAGACCAGGACATCCGGATCGACCTTCTCCAGCCCGGATATGGGCATGTTGGTATAATGCTCTCCCGGATAGCCGGGCCGCTCGCCTCCCCCCCCGGAGGAGAGGGGCTTGATGGCCCGCCCGGATATGGCGCACACACCCAGGCAGCAGTCCTGCGACCACTGCAGGGATATCGTGTCCAGCCTCCTGTCCAGTGTGGCCTCGCAGAGGCGGAAGAAATCCGTCTCCATCCTGGGCAGAATCACCTCTGCCTCAGGATCGCCGAGGCGCACATTGATCTCCAGTACGGATGGCTGCCGCTCCTCCGAGATCATCAGCCCAAAGTAGATCACCCCCACATACTCATGGCCGGTGGCCTCCTTGAAGCCCCGCACCGTGGGAATGGCGATCTTATTCATGATCCTCTCCGTCAGCTCCTCATCGAGCCACGGATGGGGCGAGAAGCCGCCCATGCCCCCAGTGTTGGGATTATTGTCGATGCAGGGATTTTTGGAGAGCTTATTGAAGAGGCGCACCGCCACCGCCTCATCTTCGGCGAATGCCTGCTTATAGTCCAGGGCCGATTGCAGGGGCAGCACAGTCCGGCCGTCGCTCAGGGCAAAGAACATCAGCTCCCGGCCATCCAGCCGCTCCTCAATCTCAATTCTGTCCCCCGCCGCCCCAAAGAGCCGGGGGCTCTCCATGATGCGCTCGATGGCCGAGCAGGCCTCCTCCGGCCCGGAGCAGACGATGGAGCCCTTTCCGGCGGCCAGGCCGTCCGCCTTGACCACCAGACCCCTGCCGGGATGCTCATTGCAGTACCGGCGGGCGTACTCCTTCGCCGCCGCGGCGTCGCTGAAGTTCTCGCAGGGGGGCACGGGGACGTGCAGCCTCTTGAGCAGGTCCTTGGCGGCACACTTGCTGTTCTCCAGGACGGCAGCCTCCCTCCTGGGGCCGAGGATCCTGAGGTCGGCCTCCTGGAAGGCATTGACAATCCCCTCGGAGAGATAGCCCTCCGGGCCGACGAACGTCAGGTCTATCTTCTCCTGCCTGGCAAAGGCCAGCATCTCGGCGATCGTCTTGGGCGCCTTTCCACCGAGGTCAGCCAGACGGCATTTGTCTATCATCTCGCTGCCTGCGTTTCCTGGAGAGACGTAGACCCTCTCCACATCCCCGCTCCTGGCAAAGGCATGGGCAATGGCATTGCCCCTGCCGCCTGCATCCACCACAAAGACTCTCTTGCCGGACATCAAATCCTCTATGAACTGTTTAGCCCTAGATAAGCATATTTGCCTGCCATCAGTTAGCTATATAAAATGGCAGGTGAAGGCTGATCGGCAAAAAAGTAATCATCGCGGGCTATCCGGGAGATGGTAATTTAATGTACACCCAAGAGCAGGTGCTAAAGGAGATTTCGGAGAAGAATGTCGAATTCCTCCGGCTTCAGTTTACAGATATATCGGGAATAGTAAAGAACGTGGCCATACCCACAACCCAGATCGGAAAGGCACTGAAGAGCGGCATATCGTTTGATGGCTCTTCTATCGAAGGATTTGCCAGGATTCAGGAGTCGGATATGGTACTGCAGCCCGACCTGTCCACATTCAGCCTGCTGCCATGGCGCAGCAAGGACGGCTCCAATGAGGCCCGCATGATCTGCGACGTCCACCTGCCCAATGGAAAGCCCTTCGAGGGAGACCCCAGAAATGTCCTGCGCCGGCAGCTTGAGGCTGCCAGGGAGCTGGGCTTCAAGATGAACGTGGGACCGGAGCTGGAGTTCTTCCTGTTCGAAAAGCAGAATGGTGGATCGGCCACAACTCCGCATGACTTCGGAGGATACTTCGACCTGGGGCCGGTGGATCTGGCAGAGGATGTGCGCCGCGAGATCATCAGGGCACTCATTCAGATGGACTTTACCATCGAGGCATCACACCACGAGGTCGCCAGGGGCCAGCATGAGATAGACTTCGTCTACGACGACGCCCTGAAGAACGCAGACAAGGTGGTGACATTCAAGTACGTCACCAAGACCATAGCTATGCGAGAGGGTCTGCGGGCCACATTCATGCCCAAGCCCATCTACGGTGCGGCAGGCACGGGAATGCATGCCAACATCTCCCTCTTCCGCGGCCACGAGAATGCGTTCTTTGACGAGGATACCCCCCAGCAAATCAGCGATCTGGCCAGGTTCTTCGTGGGCGGCCTGATCGAGCATGCCTGTGCCATAACCGCTATCGCTAATCCCCTCATAAACTCTTACAAGCGCCTCGTCTCCGGATTCGAGGCTCCCGTCTACATCACCTGGTCCGGGCCGAACCGCTCCTCGCTCATTCGCATTCCCGCCGGACGCGGCCTGTCCACAAGGATCGAGTTCCGCTCGCCGGACCCCACCTGTAACCCGTACCTCACATTCACGGCCATACTGGCTGCCGGCCTGGACGGAATCAAGAGGGGCATCGATCCGGGAGATCCGGTGGACCTGAATGTCTACCACCTGACACCCGCGGAGAGAGCGGCCAGAGGCATCAAGACCCTGCCAGCCAATCTCAAGGAGGCGCTGGACTACTTGGAAGCGGACAGCGTCATCAGGGGCGCTTTAGGCGAGCACGTCTTCCAGAATATCATGCGCCTGGGGCTGCTCGAATGGGAGGCATACAATACCTACGTCCACCCCTGGGAGATCGAGAGATACATCAACACATTCTAATCAGGCTTTGCAGGGGGCACTTTTTGCCCCAGCCGCCTCTTTTTTGGGTCTTCGCTGTTTTCTGTTGGGATGGGAAAAAAATCGTTCTGGCTAATCCTATAATTGCTCTGCGCCTTTGTGATTTGTGCAGTTTTGTAGGATTGACTATCGCCAACTGACTGACTAAACCACAGAGGCACAGAGGAAAAGAATTATTTCTCCACCCACATCAAATAGCGAGGATCCATGTTTGCAATTATTAATAGCAGGAGATGCAGATTTCCCCGCTCAGCCGAAACGTATATATCCAGCATCAACATTGGGACAGTCCGGGCCGGTAGCTTAGTCAGGCAGAGCGAAAGGCTCTTAACCTTTAGGTCG
>CAYQKI010000123.1:0-4858 GCA_964418105.1 uncultured Methanotrichaceae archaeon
ATCTGCTTATTTTTTGCAGCTAATGCTCTTGGAGTAAATGATAATACATCCTCAGAAAAAGAACAGGTGGATCAGCAATCACAAGCATCCGAACCAACGCAAGCGGATCCCATGCAATTTGGGGATAAAACTATATTCCCTTGGTATTTGAAGCCAGATGATTGGAATAAAGGTGTACTAATAGCTTTAAGTGGACTAATGGGTGCCCTAATTACAATTTACGGTCTAATTGGAACAGTTATGCCTGGAACTTCGGGGCAGGTTAATCTGGATGCTGAGGGAATTCAACTCGAACTGTTTAAAAAGAAACTCAGTGATTTATGGGAAAAAGAGTCGAATGATATCAATATCAGGGCAGCTAAAGAATTGGAGATAACGATAAATAATCGTCAAGCATTCATCTCTAAGGAAAGATGGCGTCAATTCGGTCTGGCAGCTTTGCTCTATGCTATACTTGGTGCCTTTTTTGCTACCCTCTTAGCGGAAGGCTTTTTGCAGGGACTGTTGATCGGAGCTGGATGGACTGCTTATTTAGGGGTTGTAGGTCTGAAAAAAGATAGTGAAGCACGCGGATCTATAAAGGATAGACAGCTCGATGAAATATTTTCAAATGTAAAAGAAAAAGAAGAAGTAATTAAAATTTTAGAAGATACTTTAAAGGAAACTAATTCATCCATAGTCGAAATACAGAAGAAAAGAAAAGTGCTATATGCCCCACGTGGAATTAGAGATAGACGTTATCTGTTATTTGAAGGCACTAAGGAGAAAGGACCATGGTATAATCCAAGCCAATTTAGCGAGGAAGAAATAAAGAGATGGGAACGGAAAGGGTGGATAAAATACACTGAAATATAGACGATAGGTGTGTGATAGAAATGGACGAAACTATTAATGATATCAAGGCAAGAATACAAAAGACATTGGATATTGTTGATGAAATGAAAAGCAAGAGCAAAAGCATAAAGGAACTGGAGGAAAGAAAAGAGATAGCTAAACGCTTGTGATCCCCAGTATCTCCCCGATCGCCCTCTGGCTCTCCTCCGGCGTTCCTCTCGTGTTTACCTCGTGTACCCGCGCTCTAGAGAATAGCTCCCGGAAGAACCGGCTCCGCAGATGCTTCTTGAAGTCATTTTTAACCAGCAGGTGCGGATTGAAGTAGCCGTTTGCCTCCAGCACTGCCAGCGCCTCGCTTCCCTCCAGCTCCCGCACCACTTCCTCTTGCAGGGGGTCGCGCTTGAGTATGATCACATCCTGAAGCGTGGTCAGCGGCAGTATCCGCCCCTTGCCCACCACCCAGCGCAGGTCCACCACCGCCCGGCCCTTTTCGTCCATGACGGCTCTGCCCACCAGCCCGGAGAACTCCTTCCAGATCTCCGCCAGGTCGGAGCGGATGTAGAAGTTCTTCTCCGATCCGAAGGCCAGGATGTCCTCTCCATAGAGCCGCCCAAAGAACCAGTCGTCAGAGACGGCCCGAACTGTCCGGCTGCGCAGCAGGCCGTAGGTGTGGGTGGTCTTGCCCGCCCCGGAGCCGCCCAGGATGCAGACCCCCCGGCCATGCAGGTCCAGGCAGGCCCCGTGCACTGAATAGATAGAGTGATTGTCCTCCAGGATATCTCCGGCCAGGGAGAGTGCCAGCGACTTTATCCAGCCGTAGTAGTCCATGTTGAATAGAAAACAGCTCCTGGAATGGGGGTCGTAGAAGACCCGGTTCTCGCCCACAGACCTGTCCTCAAGCACATAGAGCCTGCCGTGGGAGCGGATGCTCTGCGAGGCAAAGTAGAAGCTCTCCTCCCAGGCGTTCTTTATGGAGACGCTGGCGCAGAGGAGCTTGATGCAGCAGCCGTAGATCTCCGACTTGACCTCGTAGAGCACCTGCGAGGCATATTTTTCGACAAGCTCCTCCTTTCTCTCTATGGAAATAATCTCGATCTCATAAGCCATGTTGCCTTCCCCCTGATCTTCGATCCAAAATCGTCAATTCCTGCTCTGGGCCTTCTCTATCCTCTTCTTTACTCCAGCCTTCACGCCCGCGCTGCTGCCATTGCCGCTGGACAGATAGTAGCGGTCGGAGATGCTCATCATCTTCTCCCCATCCCCATCCACCATCTGCAGATCGTAGACCAGCGGCCGGGCCGTGCCGATCTCCACCTCTTCGATCTCCTCCTCCGATGTGTCATCAAGGTATCTGACCAGTGCCCGGATGCAGTTGCCGTGGGAGACCACCAGCACGTTCCTGCCCTTCCTGATCTCGGGGAGGATGAGAGCCTTCCAGAAGGGGACAATCCTCTCCTCGGTGTCCCGGAGCGACTCGGTCCGGGGAAGGAATCTGTCCTCGACATCCTTATAGCGCATGTCGTGCCCTGGGTAGCGGTCGTCGTCCACAGTGACGGCAGGCGGCCTCTCGTTGTAACCCCTCCTCCACTTTTTCACCTGCTGCTCCCCGTAGACCTTCTCCGCCTCGGCTATGCTCTTTCCCTGCAGATCCCCGTAAAAGCGCTCGTTGAGCCTCCAGCAGGGCAGAGCCGGAGTCCACATCAGATCCATCTCGTCGAGTACTATCCACATGGTGCGAATGGCCCGCTTCAGGGAGGAGGAGAAGGCGATGTCAAAGGACAGGCCGTGGCATCTCATCAGCCATCCGGCCTGGGCTGCCTCTGCCTTGCCCCTCTCGGACAGATCTATGTCCATCCAGCCGGTGAACCTGCCCTGCTCATTAAAGAGGCTCTGCCCGTGCCGAAGCAATACCAGCTTCGCCATTTTTCAAACTCCGGATCTCGATCTCAAGATTTACCGTTCCCCTGGTAGATGCGATAGGCTTCATCCACGCCGGCGTTCTCCACGGTCACGGCATAAATGGCATTGCAGAGGCGCACCGCCTCGGCGAGGGGCCTCTGGTGAATATTTCTGCCGGTGGCATTTCCCGCGGCTCCGCTGATGTGAATCTGGTCGTAGAGCCTCTGCAGGAATGTCCGGGCGTCTGTGCTCTCCCCACCGGCGCAGACCACCCCCGTGCGCCCGGCAGCCAGCACCGCCTCCCGGAATGCCTCTGCGGATAGCATGCCCTCCTTGCTGGGGTAGTTGACCTTGACAAAGTCGCTTCCCAGCGTAGATGCCACCCCCGCTGCCCCGGCGATGAGGTGGGGGTCCTTCTCGTCCTTGACTGCTTTTCCGCGGGGGTAGACCCAGAGCACAGTGACCAGTCCGGCCCGATGGGCCTGCCAGACGATCTGAGCCGCCTGGCAGAGCATCTTTCCCTCATGCTCCGATCCCAGGTACACAGTGTATCCCACACCGAGGATGTCCAGGCCGCTGCTCTCCTTGAACTTGACGGCCTGCCCCACATCGATCCACTGGGGGCTGTTCGGCTCGGCCTGGGAGGTCTTGACCAGGTTGGTCTTGGAGTTGAGCTTGACCAGGTAGGGCACATCCGGATAGTCCATGCCGTAGCGGGCGATCAGGCCCAACTGGGTGGCGAATGCGCCTATCCTGGCCCTTTCCGCGATCTTGAAGAGGTGTTCGGGATCGCTGTCCTGCGGATCGACTCCCGGCCCGAAGAAATCGTCGTTGAGGTGCTCTGCCTTCTGGTCTCCTGCGAAGAGCATCAGCCGGCCGCTGCCCCTGGTGATCTTCAGGTAGTCGTCCTTGTACTTGCGCCGGCTCTCGGCCGGCACATCCAGGGGAACTATGACCTTGTCCATCAGTTTCTCCATATCCAATCACTTCTTCTTTTCCTGCTCAATTACATCGGCGAGGGCCGTCACCTGCACCTGAGGCACCAGCCTGTCGAAGTCCTCCTTCTGGGCGAGGGCTGTGCCCTGGTGCAGTGTGGTGGCAGTGCCAGCAGCGGCGGCGTAGGCAATGCACTGGTCCAGACCTTTCTTCTGCACCAGGCCGCTGATGAACCCGGCCACAGAGGAGTCTCCGGCGCCTATGGTGCTGGCCACATCAACCTTGGGCGGCACGGCCAAAAACTCCTCTCCCTCCGAAACCATCAGTATGCCCCTTGCCCCCATGGAGACCAGGACGATTTTAACTCCCTGCCGGTTGATCTCCCTGGCCGCGGCTGCTATCTCCTCAATGCCCTGCAGCTCCCGGCCAACCAGCTCCGATAGCTCGTGAATATTGGGCTTGATGACATCGGGGCGGGCAGAGATTCCCGTGCGCAGGGCCTCGCCGTCTACGTCCAGGACCACAGTGGAGTGGCATCTCTTGACGATGGTTATGATCTTAGTGTAGATCTCGGGAGAGACTGCCTGGGGGAGGCTGCCGCCGATGGCCACCAGATCGCTGCAGGGCAGCCGCTGCAATAGCTCAATGAACTCCATGATCTCGGCGGGATGAATCTCCGGGCCGCGGGCGTTGAAGGCCAGTTGCTTTCCCGTCTCCTTCTCGTGGATGATGATGTTGGTGCGCGTCTCTCCCGATACGTGGACGAAGTCCGTCTGGATGCCCTCGTTGAGCAGCCGTCCCTCCAGCTCCCGGCCTGCGAATCCCCCCACAAAGCCCAGGGCGATGTTGTCCACTCCCAGGTTCTTGAGCACCTTGGAGACATCGACGCTCTTGCCTCCGGCGAAGCTCTTCTCCTCTATGATGCGGTTGGAGACATCGCTCTTTACCCTTTGAACCCAGAGGGTCCTGTCCAGAGCCGGATTGAGTGTTATGGTGTAGATCATGAACAGTCTTCTCTGCAGCAACTGTAATTACTCTTTTGCCTGACTGCGGCCTTGAACGTCTGTATTTCTGTCTCTGACGGCAAAGGATTTTTTGCCTTTGAATTGCCAATCACATTCGTGGACTCGCTTAAAAGCATAAGATCATGGGACCGGGAGTATGCCGGCCGGGGGCGGCTTTGGGGCGG
>CAYQKI010000124.1:0-4768 GCA_964418105.1 uncultured Methanotrichaceae archaeon
AGCCCGGATCTCTAGTCGTCTGCACCGTGACTCAGGTAGTGGACTTCGGAGCCTTTGTCTCTTTGGACGAGTATTCCGGCAAGCAGGGCCTGATTCACATCTCGGAGGTGGCCAGCGGATGGATCAAATACATTCGCGATCACGTGCGAGAGGGGCAGAAGATAGTCTGCAAGGTATTGAATGTAGACACGTCCCGCCATCATATCGACCTCTCCCTGAAGGATGTCAATGAGCACCAGAGGCGGGAGAAGATTCAGGAGTGGAAGGCAGACCAGAAAGCCTGGAAATGGCTGGAGATGGCTTACAAGGACCGGCCTGAAGATGTCAAGCGCGTATCTGATGCTCTGGTCGCGGCTTACGACAGCCTCTATCTGGCCATGGAGGAAGCAGCAGTGAGCGGCGCTGCCGCCCTGGCAGAAGCTGCCCTCAGCGAAGAGGATGTGCACATACTGGAGAGCCTCTCCCGAGAGAATGTCAAGATCCCCACAGTCGACATCAGCGGCTACGTAGACATCACTTCGCCTGCTCCGGATGGGGTGGAGATCATCAAGAAGGCTCTCAAGCAGGCCAAGCGCATAAAAGACAAGGACGCCACACTCACCATCAACTATATCGGAGCGCCGCGCTACCGCCTTCATGTAACGGCGCCCGATTACAAGCATGCGGAGTCTGTTCTCAAGAAGTCCGCTCAGGCCGTGGTCAAGTACATAGAACAGCATGGCGGAGAAGGCACTTTCCTTAGAGAGGCATGAGGTCCAAGATTCTGAGGTGTAGGGCCTGCGGCCGCTACACCCTGAAGGACATATGCCCCTCCTGCGGGGGCCAGACGGCGAACAGCAAGCCGGCCAGATTCTCTCCCGACGACCCTTACGGGAGATACCGGAGAGCACTCGGCCAGGAGGCAGTATGAAAGAGACCCTCGTTTCTCGCATCAAAGAAGTAACCCTCAAAGACCCCATTTTTGTCGAGGGTCTGCCGGGCGTGGGCCACGTAGGAAAGCTGGTGGCCGACCATATGGTTGAAGAGCTTCAGGCTGAGAAGATCATGGAGATCTACTCGCCCCATTTTCCGCCCCAGGTGATGGTCAGAGAGGACGGGACCATCAAGCAGGTGCGAAATGAGATCTACGCCTATCAGGGCAAGGACGGGGAGCCGGATCTGCTCATACTCATCGGCGACTATCAGAGCGCCACCAATGAGGGGCATTATGAGCTGTGCAGCATCTTTCTGGACATAGCCGAAAGCTTTCACGTGAAGAGGATATACGCCCTGGGCGGCTACGGCACCGGCCAGTTTGTGGACAAGCCCACTGTGATGGGCGCCGCCACCAGCGAAGCTCTGGTTGAGGAGATGAAGGGGCGAGGCGTCGTCTTCCACGAAAATGAGCCCGGTGGGGGCATCATAGGCGTCTCAGGGCTGCTTTTGGGCCTGGGAGCCCTGCGGGGGCTGGATGCGGTGTGCCTGATGGGCGTTACCAGCGGCTATCTGGTCGATCCCAAGGCCGCCTCCGAGGTGCTGGCAATGCTCTCTTCCATATTGGGCATCGAAGTGGGCATGCAGGCCCTGCAGGAGAGGGCCCAGGAGATGGAGAAGATCATCGGCAAGCTGCAGGAGATGGAGAGGGCCCAGGCTCCTTACGAGGCGTGCGGAGATGAAGACCTCAGATACATCGGATAGCTTAGACATCGCCAGCCTGATGGAGACAGGACGGCAGCTCCTCACATTAGCTTTGAAGGAGGGCGCAGAGCAGGCCGAGGTCTACGGCATGATGGGCCGGTCGGTGGATGTGGATCTGCGCCGGGACAAGGTTGAGCTGGCCAGCCAGAGCTTTCACCGCGGCCTGGGGCTGCGGGCGGTAGTGGCGGGAGCAGTGGGCTTTTCCAGCACCAGTGACTTCTCCCTCCTGGAGTATGTGGCCAGGAGCGCTGTGCAGTCGGCGCGGGCCCGCGGCCGGGACGAGTCCTGGGTATCGCTTCCCCTACCGGAGAGGGCGGTCCAGCCGCAGGGCGTATTTGACCCGCGCATTGCGCAAATGCAGCCGGAGCAGTGCCTGGACCTGGCGGCGGCCATGCTCTCCGGCTGCCTGGCGGTGAGCGGAGCCGAGCCTGTGTCCGGGGGGGTGACTGCCCTCTGCGGAAGCGACTTTGTGGTCAATTCCCTGGGTGTGGAGCTGACTGAAACCTCTACCCTCATGAACGCCTCCCTGGAGGCCATTGCCAGGAGCGATGGTGTAGCCACGGGAAGCGAGTTCTTCAATTCGCGAGTGTCTCCCGCCTCTGTGGATGAGGCCCTGGCAAAAGTGGGGCGGAGTGCGGCGGAGATGGCCTGCGCCTCACTGGGCGGGACCCAGGCGGAGAGCGGCATGGCGGATGTGCTTCTCCGGCCACTCGCCGTGGCGGAGCTATTGGAGTACACCCTCCTGCCCGCCCTGGCGGCGGACAATGTGCAGAAGGGCAGGTCCTCCCTGCGGGGCCGCCTGGGCGAAATCATAGCCGCGCCCCATTTTAGCATAGTCGACGACGGGCTGCTGCCGGGAGGCATGGACAGCTCGGCCTTTGACGGAGAGGGCGTGCCCTCCCGGAGAACGCCTCTGATCGAGGAGGGCGCTTTAAAGGGCTTCATCTACGACACCTACACCGCGGGAAAGGAGAGCCCTCCCGCGAAGTCCACAGGAAATGCCGTCCGCTCCGGCTACTCCGATGTGCCGAGGGTGGGAAACAGAAATCTCATTGTCGGCTCGAAGAGCACATCCGACCTGCTGGCGGAGACGAAGGGCTTTCTTGTGTCGGGCCTGATCGGCGCCCACACCGCCAATCCCATCTCAGGCGACTTCTCAGTGGAGGCGAGAAATGCCTTCATAATAGCGCCGGGGAAGAAGGCTGTGCCGGTTCGCTCTCTGATGCTGGCGGGCAATGCCTTCCAGATCATAAAGGAGATCGATATAGGAAGGGACGTGCGGGCGGTGGGCTCAATCGTAACCCCCACAGTCAGGTTGAGAATGAAGGTAGTAGGAAGTTAGTTGAATTTACTTCAAAGGTGATTTTGCATGATTATTGGCGGTCCTGCCTCCCAGCTTCTTGCCGGGCGGGTATCTACAATTTTAAATGAGACTTTGGCTCTATGCGACTACAAGACATTCCCCGACGGCGAGTCCTACTCGCTTGTAGCGTCCCCTTTAGAAGATGAGGTCACCATAATCCAGTCCACGCCCACCGACAGGGACCTGGTTTATCTCCTGCAACTGCTGGACATCTGCCGCGGCAGGAAGGTCTCCCTGGTCATACCCTACTTCGGCTACGCCCGGCAGGACAAGATCTTCAAGGAGGGCGAGCCCATGACCGCCCGCGCCGTGGCGGCGGCTCTCAATCCCTTCCTGGAGAGCGGGCGGGTCCACCTGGTCAACATCCACGCTCCATCCATCATGTCACACTTCCGCTGCCCGGCGGACAGCCTTGATGCCACCCCCCTTTTGGCCGAGCGCATAGGCAGCATGGGGCTGGTCGACGCCGTGGTCATCTCCCCGGACAAGGGAGCCATGAACATGGCCAGGACAGCCGCGGCCTCTTTGGGCTGCGAGTGCGACTTTCTGCAGAAGACCCGCCTGTCAGGCACCGAGGTCTCCATGGCACCCAAGGAGGTGGCCGTCAAAGGGCGGGATGTGGTCATATTCGACGACATGATCGCCACCGGGGGAACGATGGCCACGGCCATAACACTGCTGCGCCAGCAGGGGGCCAGGCGGGTCTACCTGGCGGCTGTGCACCCGGTACTGACCGGCTCGGCGATTCTCAAGCTCTACCGCTCCGGAGTGGAGGCGGTGCTGGCCACGGACACCCTGGACAAGGGCGTGAGCACAGTATCGGTGGCTCCGCTGATCGCAAAGGCTGTGATGGGATAAATGGTGCTAGAGAATTATCGGGCCTTTGAATAAAGATCGTGAACTTGTGATCATATACGAAAATACTTCAACATCTTTTGCCCATACATCAGGCATGTTAGTTGAGGGATATGATCGGTCAAGCCTGTTTAAGCAGATGCCTTCGTTAGAGGATGAAACTCTTAACGACTATGAGGCAAAGAATAACAGAGTTTATCCTCTAAAGAATCTATTCAAATACAAAGGAAGATATGTAATCGTCAGCGACGATGAAATACGATGTGTTTCCTGTCAAGCAAACCAAACGGCCCTGGGATAACTGGGAGGAATATTATGCACAATGTCCAAATTCCACCGGCATTCAATACTTTTCAAGGGTTGGATTCAATTCCAAAATGGATCAGGCACTAGTAGAAGATGGATTCAACTTTCCGTACATGCTCGCAGGAAGGGGATATTTGGTTTTGCTGGAAAAGAGGAATGGATCCTGGAGCTTCATCAATGGCACGAGGACATGGGTTTCATAATTCATATTTTTTGGCTATTAGTCCCTGCCTCTGCTGAGAGAGCTTATTAATGGGTTGGCACAAAATTAAGACGATGAAGCCCAAGAGTTGTCAAGCCGCTGGCGGCGAGAAGAAAGAGAGATTAGAGGCCCGATTGAAGCGGATTGAAAGCGATATTGCCATGCTCAAAGAAAAACTCGGCATCAGAGATTGATCATGTCCGGCAATACCTTCGGCACAATATTTCGCATCACCACCTGGGGCGAGTCGCACGGCCCGGCGGTGGGCGTGGTAGTGGACGGCTGCCCGGCCGGCCTGGCTTTAGCAGCAGAGGAGATCCAGAAGGACCTGGACAGGAGAAGGCCCGGCCAGTCCCGCGCCTCCA
>CAYQKI010000125.1:0-4756 GCA_964418105.1 uncultured Methanotrichaceae archaeon
ATCAAGTCATGGGGAGGTACGTCGTAAACAGTTGTCAAATCCTTCAATCCTCCAAGTGATAAGGAACAAACCAGAACCCTTACTCCGAAACAAGTATAAATGCTTTTTCAAGGAAACGGATTTCTGCGCGCCCGGAGTTCGAGCTGGGAGGATGATGAGCCAGGCATCCATCCATGCTCAAGGGGCAATCTCAGGGGGCGACCGTCCTCAGGACTGCTATCTCGCGAATGGTATTGATGCCAAATGGCCGGACAGCCATCTTCTCAATAGCGATTTCCATGCCGTCATACCTGGCTAGGGCTGCATTGGCCTGGCCGATGAGGCTCACGTGCCTCTCCCAGTCGATGCTCTTCAGGGGCAGGAGATCGGGATTGTACGGCTGCATCATGCTGCCTCCTTTGGAGAGGCGTCCTCTGAAGCTGCAAGGCTCTCCCTCAGACTGCCAATCCACTCCAACATGGCCTGCCTGGCTACATCCAGGTCGGTCAGCTCCTTTTCCTGATGGGCGATGAACTCATTTCTAAAGGAGTAGATCCTCTCCACGGTATCGGGCAGATTGGTTTTTGCTGCCTGTGCAAATCTCATTTTAACCGCGTTGAATACGCCTCCGGGCGGAGTCCTGGGGCTTTTTGCGTATTCCAGGCACCAGCGGAGCAGGCCCATGGGCATTACGCCGTCGTTTTCGAGTAGAGTCCTGCGGAGGTTCTGCCCCTGCCTCTCGTGAAAGCTCCGGTCACGGGGAGAGAGCATGGACAGGTCCGGCTCAAAGAACCGTCCCCGTTTCTCAAAATCCTGGGGGACGGCATCCTTCAATGCGGAGATGATGACCGACCGGGCGGCATCATCGATGGGGCCGAGCAGGGGCGTGAAGACTGCGGCAAATGAGACGTCGCTCTTTTTCTCCAGGAACTTGAAGAGGGCGATGGCCTCCTGTATGCCTTTCTTGCATTTGGGCGGCAGGAGGTTCAGCTCTCTCTCGGCTATGAACCCGTCAGTCGTCAGCTCCTCCAAATTGCCCTTCTCCAGGCTGAGAGGGGCCTCGACCGGCTCTCTCTTCAAGCCGTTTTTGGCCGGCTCACTTGCCGAGATGAGGCTTTTTAGGCTTATGTCATCGAATTTTGCAAAGACCTCCTGGGGGACATAGGCGTAGGTCCACTCCAGGCTGCTCGTGGACGCTGCCCGGCACCAGGCATCTGCCGCCTGGATCTTGATGGGCACATCGATGTCCACCCGGCCTTTGGTCTCCAGCATGACGTATCTTCCGTCCTCCTGCAGGATCAAAAAGTCGGGGGTGTAATGAGCCAGGCGGCCGGTGTGGGTCTGGTAGTCGATTCGCACCGCCTCCGGGCCGGCGTTCTTGCAGAAGGCCGTCACATCCGGGGCGCGGTCCAGGAACTGGGCCATCTCCTTTTCGAAGGCATTGGCGCAGGGCACCAGGTTGAAGGCCGTCTTTGCGGCCTCGATGGCCGGGTGGCGTTCGGAGTGGTTGGCCTGGTAGGGCTTCCAGGATATGACCGATTTGCTCATGCCGAAGGCTCTCTGCTCCAGCTTGATGGTGCTCTTGCTGAGGATGAGGGGCACGAAGACGGCCCGGATATATTCACGCACGTCCCTGTCGCCTAATCGGTCGATGAGCTGCTGGTCGAAGATGGACATCTTTTGGCCGAAGAGCATCTCGGTGAGGAATGCCTCGAGGAGGGGGGCCAGTGAGGCATGCAGGCCATGCAAGCCTGTGATATGCTCCAGCTCATCCTTGAAGAATGAGATGGCACCGATGCCGCTCTCCAGCAGGGGAAGCTTGACGGTCATCTCCTCCACGATCTCATTGGTGAGCAGGTGGCGTCCTGTGTAGTGAACCTCCTCATGGGACTCTTCTTTCAGTTCCAGTGGCTTGAATCCCGAAAACTGCCTTTTAACCTCTTCAACTGTCAGGCCGTCGAGCTTTGGGATGCGGGTGTAGGCAGGGGAGACGGTGGGAAGAAGTATGTCCAGATCTTCGAGGTCCTTGTGCTCGCCGTCCGGAAAGATGCTCACTGTAATCTTGGGGATCTCGTCCACATCGGCTACTGTAGGGTAGACGCCCTCCTCGCCGAGCTGCTGCTCGTAAAGGGAGACGAAGACGGGGTGCTCGATGACCGTCAATATCTCAGAGGGGCCGCCGGGAAATGTCATTCTGCGCAGGCCTCTGCCCAGAGTCTGCTCCGGCAGGATGTTGGCTTTGGAGGTGTAAGGGCGGAGGGGGACGATGGTGGTGACGTTTTTCACGTCCCAGCCCTCCCGGAGCATGAGCACGGATACTATGCAGCGGTAGGGGCTGGTGCCAAGGTCAAGCTCACGGGAGAGCCTGCGCAGCTCTTTCAGGTCTTCGTCGCTGATATCCTTCTCGATCGGTTCGAAGACCGGTATGCCGTCTTTCTTTGGGCCGATCCATTTGATCTTTCCCTTGAGCCGGGTGTGGAGGTTGATGGTCCGGTCGTTGAGCTGCTGGTAGAGGGGATCGCTGTTGAGCCTACTTGCGATCTGGTCGGCGGCCTCCGTGTCCTCGGTCATGATGAAGAGCAGGGCTTTCTTGCCGCTCCTCTCCCATTCCTCTCTGGAGAGGCACCAGCGTTTGTAGGCGATCATGAGGTGCTGCTGGAACCGGTCGGCAGCGTCGCGGCTGGGGTGCTCGATGAGCCCATCGCCCCTGCCGATGACCGGGATTTTGACAATGCCTGCGTCCACGGCTTCGCCCAGAGGTGTGTCGCAGATGACGTGCTGAAAGATTCTGCCGTGGTTGTCTTTGGGCGTCGCCGAGAAGTCGAGCTGGGTGGCGATTCCACTCTCTCCGCCCTCTGCGCTGCCCCTTTGCGTGACCCTGTCCTGGATGAAGTCCAGGGCCTCATTCCAGGCGCTGTCTTTGTCCCAGAGGTGGTGGGCCTCGTCGTTCAAGACCATGATGCGCCTGTGGCCGGTCACCTTCTCCCGCAGGGCCTCGCCCGTGTCCAGGGCGCGGGCGCGGGAGACGGCGGGGCCGAGCCAGTCGTGGGTTTCGGCCTCCTTTCTGCCCTTTCGTCTGGAGAGGTCGTAGAGGCGGTGGATGTTGGTGAGGTAGATGGTCCCACCTGTGGCCGCCCCGCCGTCCCCGTCCTGAAGGGAGACGGAGATGTTCCAGTCGCCCCTCCAGGCGGGCGGGATGAGGGGGTCGCTATCGAAGACTTTGCCGTCTGCAAAGTCCTCCTTGAGCCTCTCGAAGACGGTGATGTTGGGGGCGATGATGAGAAAGTCGCGGGCCAGGGTCGAGTCCGGTTCGTAGAGAGAGTGGAAGTAGCTCCAGACGATGGCCAGGCTCATGACCTTGGTCTTGCCTGAGCCGGTGGCCATCTTGAAGGCGTACTTGGGCCAGAGGTCATCCTTGGGGTTGACGCCGAGGGCGGCGTCGTAGGCGTCGTCCTTGAAGAACTCAGCGGTGAGGCTCCCTAGGCTCTTGATGCCCCGCACTTCGTAGAGGTAGATGAGGCTCTCCACGGCCTCCCTCTGGCAGAAGTAGTAGCGGAAGGGGTACTGCTCGACTTCGCCTTTGCCTCCTCCTTCGCCCTCTCCCCCCACCTCCTCGCAGCCGTCTGCTTTCTTTTGCAGTATGTGCTCCTCATCAAACCAGTAGTGCAGCAGCTCGCGGCTGGTATCCGAGGCTCCGGGGTAGTCGCTGCTCCGCCAATATTTGACGAAGCGGCGGAGGTTCTGGGCTATGGGGATGTTGGAGGGCCTTCTGCCCAGCTCGATTTTGGCGGGATCGCCCTTTCTGTCAGCCGGGGCGCGGTAGCGGTAGGGCTCCTCGTGCGGCGAGAAGAGCGGCTCTAAGGCAGCGGGATTTATCACAGGGCTATCAGTCATAGCGGACCTCCACCACAGTGCTGCTGTCGCATCCGAAGATGTCAATCACCTTCACGCAGGCCCGGTAGACGCCCTTTTTGGGGTAGCCGTCGAAGAGGGCGTCGCTGGTCGTCTTGAGGCTCCTGTCCTTTCGGGTGCGAAAGTCCTGCCAGTGGTGCTCGAAGGGCTTTTCTTCGTCCCAAAGAAAGTCCACTGCCCAGAAGTCTATGAAGTCGAAGCCGTCTTTTGCCGCCCGGTCCTTGAGGGCGGCCAGCTCTTTGGCCGGGACCTCGGCCAGGGAGGGCAGGAATTTCTTCAGCCGGATGTCCACCTTCTTTTTGCCTGCCGCCTTGCTGTAGACCGCCTCGGCCTCCAGGACGGCAATGTCGAAGAAGGGCGGCGGGTCGGTGCGGTTCTTCTCCATGATCTCTCGTGGAATGGTCAGGAGCCTGATTCTGACGCCTTCAGCAGCCTCGATTGTCTGCGCCTCCAGCCGCAGGTCCATCTCGAACTCCCAGGCCAGGCAGTGCAGCTCCCGCCCCCCGGCGGCCCGGGCCTCCTGGGCTGCGGCCCGCACCTCGTCCCTCGTCAAAAGCGAGTCGATGCTGTCCACGTAGACGAAGGCTCCCCCCTTCCTGCCGTGTAGCCAGGTCGTTGGCCGGGGCAGAGGCTCGGCCCGGTAGAACCCCAGGACGGCCCGCCGGTGGTCGTTGTCGTAGCCCAAAAGCCTCTCTCTCTGCCACCACTGCCGCTCGTAGCGGCCCAGGTTGTAGACATCAAAGGCCCGGTAGGGCTTGCCCTCGGACTGCAGCCGCCTCTGCAATTCGATCAGCCTCTTTCGGCTGGTGTGAATGGCAAAGCGGCCCAGGTCGCACATGATCCAGCGGCGGCCCAGCCGCTCGGC
>CAYQKI010000126.1:0-4696 GCA_964418105.1 uncultured Methanotrichaceae archaeon
GAGGAGATCCAGAAGGACCTGGACAGGAGAAGGCCCGGCCAGTCCCGCGCCTCCACCGCCCGCCAGGAGGCAGACCGGGTGGAGATCCTCTCCGGAGTCTTCGAGGGGCACACCACGGGAACGCCCATCTCCCTGCTGGTCTGGAATAAGGACGCCGACTCCTCCGCCTACGACCTGCTGAGAGACCGGCCCCGGCCCGGCCACGCCGACTTCACCTACCTGGCCAAGTACGGCCGGCGGGACCACCGGGGCGGGGGCCGGGCCTCGGCCCGGGAGACGGTGGGCCGGGTCGCCGCCGGGGCAGTGGCCAGGCAGCTTTTGCGCACGGCTGGAATCGATGTCGCTGCCTATGTGGCGGAGCTGGGCGGGATCTGTGCGGAGGTCGAAACATCCGACCTCTCCGCCCTGCGGACGGCTGCCGAGTCCAACGCGGTGCGCTGCCCAGATCCCGCCGCCGCGGTGAGGATGATGGCCCGGCTGGAGGCCGTACGGGCGGAGGGCGACAGCCTGGGCGGCGTGGTGGTGGTCGTGGCGGAGGGCGTCCCGGCGGGCCTGGGCGAGCCTGTGTTCGACAAGCTGGATGCGGACCTGGCCAAGGGGCTGATGAGCCTGGGGGCGGTCAAGTCGGTGGAGATAGGGGCAGGAGGGGAGTGCGCCCGCCTTTTGGGCAGCGAGATGAACGACCCGCTCATCCTTAAGGAGGACAGGGTGGCCTTTGAGAGCAACCATGCCGGCGGCATTTTGGGTGGCATATCCACAGGAGCGCCTATAATCTGCAAGATCGCCGTCAAGCCCACACCCTCCATCGCCCGGCGGCAGAGGACGGTTGATATGGCACGCAGCGAGGCGGCGGAGATCGAGATAAAAGGCAGGCACGACCCGGCCATCCCCCCCAGGATTGTGCCCGTGGCCGAGGCCATGGTGGCCCTGGTGCTGGCCGACCACCTGCTGCGGCAGAGAGCGGCAGATTTGTAATCGCTGGCCAATTCAATATATTAAACCTTTTCCGCCTCGTTGATCTGCCTGGGATCGTCAAAATATGCCTGAACCTCTGGAGAATTCAAACTATGCATAAAGAAAGCTCTTCTGAATTCCCGCCGATAATCCGGATCTCTCCTGCGTTCGTGGGTGTCGTTGAATAGCGCCAGCCTGGCATGGGGATACGATTGCTGCAGCAATTGCCCCATCTGCACTGAGAAGACCTGATCTAACGCTGCAGACCAGATCATCACCTCACCGCCGTAGCCGGAGCGGTTCAACTGATTTTTTGCTGCGGGGATTTCCCCATTTTCAAAGGCCCGGGTGAAGTCGGCCAAAATAACCTTAATCCATTCGTAGCCGATACAGACCTCTTGAGCAGAGGCTGGATGGTAGTGCTGGAGATCGCCTCCAATAAGCTCGTACATACGGACCTTCACCTCCAGCTCCCTGGGAGACTCAAGCATCCAGCGCACCAGAGGGAAATTCAATGACGGGGAGAGCCAGCTTGAGAGGTATTTCCACAAGCCATCCAGCGAAAAGGTGCCGGTCTTGATGCTCACGATTTGATTTTGAAGATCTGTGTTTCCCGCCAGGCCGATTTTGTAGAGCGTAAAAGCCAGAGTGGCAGAATCATCTCCCTTCTGCATCAGGGAAAAGTAGGACCTGGCCAGTTTCTCATTGGATAGATATGTCTCTTTCATAAAGGTCGCATTTTGCTCGCGTGCCAGATCCGGCGCGCCGCTGCACTCGATCAGGGCTCTGGATACATGCCCGCCGTGCCTGTCCAGATATTGCTGAACCAGGACACCTCCTCCTGAGCCGCCATAGAGCATGATCCTTCCGTCTGTCGGCAGCAGCCTCCTGTCTTGCATATCCTGCCTCACGGCCTCAATGTCCTCCACCTGCTGATCCGAGCTGTAAAGCCTCAATGCCCGCGAATAATTCGGGGAGCCGTCTTCATTGAAGACCTCGGGGAAGAGTGTGGGAGTGACGCCACGGTTTCCCATTAGGACATATGACATGCCGCCCAAGCTCTCTTCAAAGTAATCGAAGTCAGCAGCGCCGCTCAACATTCCCACCCTTTCCTGCTGGTTGTCAAAGAGCCAGAAGACCACATCACCTCCAGAGGAGAATCCGGGCGAGAGAATGTAAAAGGCGGTGAAGTTTCCAAGAGACATATTTTCATGGTCCCGGGGGATTTGCAGATAGTGGTGGTGCGAATCAGGCGGCATCTGCTGGTAGAAGCTTCCGGCCTCCAGCCGGGTGGCAGGAACGGAGAAGAACTCCTCGTACTCATGCCAGGCATATGTCCCGCAGATAATCACGAGGGCCAGGAGCAGCACTACGCCGATTCCAGGATGATCCTTCACATGGCAATGGGCGAAAGGTCACGATAAAAGGATTGCGGATTTGGGCGGCGTCTGACAAAGGTGCCTACATGGTCTGCAATTTCACAGTCAAGCCCACACCCTCCACCGCCTGGCGGCTGAGGATGGCTGACCCTGCCCGCAAAGGCGGCGGAGATCGAGATAAAAGGCAGGCACGACCCGGCCATCCCCCCAGGATTGTACCCGTGGCCGAGGCCATGGTGGCCCTGGTGCTGGCCGACCACCTGCTGCGGCAGAGGGCTGATCGACTTTGATTTTCAATGAGCCACAAACTATTTCATTATCTACCCATAAATAGAATAAAAGAATTATGGCCATTTTTGCATCCGCGAATAAAGAAGCCAGTATATGTAGCAGTACGACCTTAGTGCTGGTTAAATTATTATATGTATTTTTATTGTTAACCGGTGCTGCTGAGGCTGCTGATGAAAGCATCAATACCACCGAAATATTTAGCGTCTTGAATGCATCTCTGAATAGCATCGAAGAAATTCTGCTCTCTTTTTCAGTGATAATCGCTTTATTATTTTTCATTATCCTGTTAGGGTTATTATTTAGGTGGATATTTTTAAGTGAAGGCATATTCATAAAACCCTTCATTATTGGATCATGCAAAGAGAGCTTCAACGGTGAGGTAATTTCTAATCTTCTTATTGTGGAGTTCCAGAGGATTCGCCAAATTTACGATTCCAGCCATAAAAGAGATAGAGTTGATAAGGCTACTCTGGCAGAGGGAATTATACATTCTAATCCGATCCCAATTAGCGAAAATCTGGCAAATAGGCTTGCAGATGCTAATCTTAGCGCAGGTGGACTCACAGTCCCTATCGGTCAATTGGTCTCTCTCATAAAGCAGCAAACGGGACATACCGATCGCATCATAACAGGATCATTGGAGCAATATGAGTCAACACTTAGCCTTTCTGCCTGGATGTGGATGGGCCCGGATAATGTATACGCCTGGGAGATAAAAGGCGTTGATGTGCCCAGTATGGTTAAGGACATCGCCCTCATGATCACAACGGACATTATAAAATTAGATCATATTGATTCATCAGCATATCATTTGGGAAATTTGGGTGTAGCATACCTTGGAAAAAGAAACTATCGGGACGCGAAGAGTCTGCTTCGCGAGGCAATCCGCTTAAAATCAGATGCTAGAATCTATTCTGCATTGGCAGATGTCCTCTTTGAAGAAGGAGATCACGTTTATAAGCCAGTTGATGAAGATGCAATGAGACTAGCATTTGAAGAGGCCATCCATTTTTACGATAAGTCAATCAAGATGAAGCCCGACTCACTTTTTGCATGGAACAATAAAGGATGGGTTCTGACGGCCCTTGGTCATCATGAACAGGCCATAACCTGCTACGATAAAGCAATAGCATTGGATAACACTCTAGCAAAAGCCTGGAATAACAAGGCATTCTCTCTCTCCAGAATAGGCAGACGTAGAGAGGATATTAGTTGTTTCAGAGAAGCCATTAATTGCTACGAGAAGGCAATCGGACTGAATGAACAATTTGCATGGCCTTGGCTTCATAAGGGCTGGATTTTGGCGAGGGAATTTGAAAGGTATGACGATGCGATTCAATGCTTTGACAGAGCAATACAAATAAATCCAAGATTCTTTTGGCCCTGGCATCATAAAGGCTTCTCGTTATACAAATTGGGGCGATTTAAAGAATCCATTATATCGTATAAAAATGCAATCGAAATTGATCCAAAATCATTGGATTCAATCATATCACTTGCTGCTTGCTATCGTATGATTTTTATGAAAGAGAATGCAAAATGGGCTAAGGAGAAATGGCTAGATGAATGCAGGATAGCCCGAGATTTATCAAAAGATATTAAATATGAATACGTCCTTGCCCGTCTTGGAGCAGTATGCGGCAGAATAAAGGAACCTGTTGATTTGTTGGAAGATTCTCTTGATAAAAAAAAGGTAAATATAAGTTTCATTGAGAAGGACTTTGCATTCGATTCCATTCGTAATGAGCCCATATTTATGGAATTATTGAGCAGGAAGATAAAATAATGAATATCCAGTTATAGATAAAAAGATTATCACCAGCTCAGGGCTTTTATAGATCCCCTAATAATGGCCATACCATGCCCAAGGAGTTTCGCAGCCTCATCTCCCTGGAGGAGGCCCAGTCCATAGTCTTCGACCACCTGCCCCGCGTCCACACGACTAGCGTTCCTCTCTCGCGGGCGAGAGGGTGCATCCTGGCTGAGAGTATAGTCTCCTCCATCGATGTGCCGGGCTTCTCCCGCGCCGCCATGGACGGCTTTGCCGTTGTGGCAAGAGATACCCTGGAGGC
>CAYQKI010000127.1:0-3068 GCA_964418105.1 uncultured Methanotrichaceae archaeon
GTGCAGAAGTACATCGGAGAGGGAGCGCGTCTGGTGAGGGAGCTGTTCGAGCTGGCCAAGAGCAAGTCTCCTGCCATCATATTCATAGACGAGCTGGATGCCATCGGGGCGCGGCGCATGGATGGCGCGACCAGCGGGGACCGCGAAGTGCAGAGGACACTCATGCAGATACTGGCGGAGATGGACGGATTTGATGCGCGGGGCGAGGTCAAGCTCATCGCCGCCACCAACCGGCTGGATATGCTCGATCCGGCGCTGATGAGGCCGGGGCGCTTCGACAGGGTGATTGAGATTCCCATGCCCAGCAGCGAGGCGCGTGAGGCCATACTCAGGATCCATACAGGAGGCATGAGCCTGGATGAGGATGTCAACCTCAGGCTGATTGCAGACCTGGCGGAGGGCTCAAGCGGCGCGGACCTCAAGGCGCTGTCCACCGAGGCAGGAATGTATGCCATTCGCGAGGAAAGGACCACCGTCTACCAGAGCGACTTTGAAAGCGCCGCCACCAAGATACTGCACAAGGAGAGAAATCAGCTCAGCGAGCCCGAGGGCCTCGTGCAGCAGTACATCTGAGCCGTTGGCAGTCGAAGGCAAGTGCATGCAGGCCGGCAAAAGGTCCGGCCAGCAAGCTCATTTTTCTAAATAATATCAGATAGCATTTGCCGGCGGGGGCCTTCCCGTTCCCTCAGATAGAATTTTGGCCGGAGCCTGCCCCTCATCTTAGCTCTGGCATAAGTCAGAATCAGGTCCCTCTTTTCAGCCAGTTGCTCAAGCAGCCGGTCAAGATCGCCCTTTTCCTCTTCCGTCAGCTCAATTTCGCCTTCCTGTCCTGTAGCCCAGTCGAGGAAGTGAACTATATGCCGGGTCTTGATGTGCTGAAGGCTTCCGCTCTTTCTGTCATCCTCTCCTGCTATCCGGCAGGCGTACTCCACAGGCCCCTCAAATCCGGGGCAGATTTCATCGGGCCGGCAGAGCTGCAGGTCGGCTATGCCCATATCGGGGTAGCCCTTGCTCTGCTTCTGCAGCGCCCGGCATTTGGGGCAGTGCATCCTGGCAAACCAATCCTCGAAGATGCGCTCCTCAACGCTGGCCGCCTCCAGCCAGAGCTGCTCTGCGCTATCCCTGCTATAGCCGGCCTGCCCCAGAAATGCGGCCAGTATGGCTGCCGTACGGTGTTTGCCCCTCTTTTTCTCTTTTGCCGGCTCTGCCTGAGGCTCATTTTCCTTCTCCTCAATTTCATTCTTCTCATCCCTGCCCAGGGCAATGATGGCCTTGATGCAGGGCGGGAAGGCAGAGGGATCTAGGGGCTTGCCGGCCACCCAGAGCATCTCCTCCTGCCGGTCGATGGACCGGATGGATATTGGCTTCTCATTTGCCTCTGCTGGGGCAGGCCCGATCTTCTTGGCTGGCATTTATTCGGGATTTATTTTAGGATGTTATTCCTGGTGGCTTATTCAGGGCATAGACACTTAGGGGCAATTTTTGCGGCATCTTCATTCTCTCTTGTGCCCTCCCACGAAATAGGCATGCGTCTCCTTATCCGGACGCGCCTGCTGGGGCACGGGTGCTGCCCCTTTGCTGGACTCGTACTCCATCCTCTCCTTGAGGATGCACCGCCCACCCCGGACGCCTCCCAGCGGATTTTTGGGAGTGCCCATGGAGTTCATGCAGCGGGCCATGACGGCTGCGCCGCGGGCGAGGCCGTCGTCGACAAAGACCACATTCTTCTCCGGCTCCTGGCAGATGCCCAGCTTTCCTATCTCCTCAAGAATCAGCCCCGGCTTGCCGCCGCTGATGCCGGCCCTGCCGGTAACGCCGATGGCCGTCTTTCTGGTAACGATCCCTTCTTCAATTCCCACTTCCACCAGCCGCCCGGCCACGCGGGCCATGGCCAGGTCCAGCGTCCCGAAGAGCAATCTCGCATTTTCAGATCGGTAGAGATCAGCTCCAATGCGGTTGAGCTTGCCGAGGTCACTGCCGTTCACACCCACATCGCAGCCGATGAGTACCACATTGTTCTGGGCGGCGGCCTGGGGGCACACCGGTACCAGGCCGAACTTGCTACGGCTCTCCGGCACCTTCTCTATCACCACTATCTCGTTTATCTGCTCGGCGTACTGCTGGGCCTCTTTACTGTAATCCGGCCTGGCCTTGCCGTCGAATATGTCCAGAGTTGCACCTGTGGTCTTGTCCACGAGGCCGGTGCCCTGAACAACGGCATCGGGAATGGCTCCGGCCAGGCCGAGCAGGTTGCCGATGGTGTGGGCATAGGGAAGCTCATCGCTGGTCACCCTGCCGTCCAGTGTGGTGCCGAAGTCCATGGAGAGGCAGGGGTTTCTAAAGTCCACGTCCGTCCAGCGGCTGCCCTCCTTTATGCCGGCGGTGGCCAGTTCCCCTTCCATCTCATTGGCCACCACCTCCACGCCCGTCGATCCCTGAGGCGGAAAGCACGAGGCCACGGCACCCATGAATATCACCCTCTCGATCATGGTGAGGCGCTTGAACTTATCCAGTATGTTGTGGATGCTCATGGCCGGGGTCATGAGCCGGGGGGGCACGCCGGCATTGAGGCAGCCCTGGGCCAGAGCCAGGATGAAGGCGCCCACCTGGTCCGGAGACTCCAGCTCAGCCACCACACCGGTGGAGCGTACCACGAAGTGCAGATCGGTCTTGATGTCCAGGCGGGCTTTGCTGTGGCTCTCGATGAGTGTGTCTTTGACCAGATCGGCAATGGACTCCCTGGTCAGAGGTGTGCCGTTGATGGTATGGGCAAAGACATCTTCCCCGGCCTTCGGCCGCCTCACATCGCGGGTCATCTTGACAGTTTTGTCCACGATGTAGGTCTTGCCGGTGTTCATGTCCGTGGCGGTGAGAACGCACTTGGTAGTGGTATTTCCCACCTCCACTGAGGCCACGATGTAGAAGGGCTTGGTCCGGAGCTCCAGGTAATTGAAGGGAGGGCTTTGGGCAATGCGCGGAGTTGGTTTGGACTTGAAGAGCCGACCGAAGTTCATGCTTTCAGAAATGGGCGAAGGAGAGATTAATGTTTTGGGTCGGAAGGGAAGAGG
>CAYQKI010000127.1:3168-4636 GCA_964418105.1 uncultured Methanotrichaceae archaeon
TGATTATTTTGTCGAGGTCGAGCTATTCAGGCCGATCTGCTCTTTCAGCCAGTTCCATCCCCTTCTCTCTATGCTGTCCAACTCCCTCTCTGCAGAATCCTGTAGCCTCGGCAAAAGGTCCTTCTTTAGTGTATCCTCGAGCTCCCGCTCCAGGTCCAGGCTCTGGTTTTCTTCAGGGCTCTGGCTATTGTTCACTTCCTGCTCCTCATCATCCGCAGGCTGCTGAGAGTCTTGCTCCCGGCCCTGGGACCACCATCTCAGGGGATTGAATTCGTTATTGGTGAAGTCCTTCAGGTCGGCTTGGCCGCCGTCCACCAAAATCCGGTTGAAGCTGGGAGAGGAGACGGGCTGGCCGTACAGTCCGCTCAGGTAGGCGACGCAGATCAGCCGTCCGTAGTCGTCCCGGCCGGCGGCCGACCTGTCGTCTATGTCCAAAAAGACCTTTTTGTTCATGAGAACGGCATATGTTAAGTCCCTGGCATCCTGCCCTGCCTCCGTGTCCATCTCCGGTGAGTCGACATCGGCCAGCCTGACTCTCTCCACGGCGTAGGTTACCTTATCTGATGCCTTTTCGACGGTAACATCGAATGTGTCTCCGTCAACCACATTGGTGACTGTGCCCCATGCCTCGTCCAATGCGGCCTGGGCAACCTGGGCCACTGTACCGGAGATGATAATGGAAACGATCAGGGCAATGAATATGCATGCGCCTGATCTCTTCTGCCCTGGACCGGGCGCTTTTGCCATTCCTGCTGTAAGTGAGATCATCCTCTACTCCCCTTGCCGGCTTCAATTGGCTCCAATGCTATTTTAATTTGCGGTCAGGTCAGGGCTCTCCCAACCATTACCTTGAGGCTCATGGACCTGTTCCGCGATCCGTTCCGGGCGTAGATGGTGTAGCTGGTGGTCTTTTGCGGCATCACCTGGGCGGAGCCTTTCAGGCTGACCTCTCCGATGCCCTGGTCGATTGCCGCCCACTCTGCGCCGGTGATGCTCCAACTGAGGTTGGACACGCCTGCTCCATCCAGGACGGAGGGATCGGCCTTAAAGGACTCGAACACCGGATAGGGGCTGACATCGAAGTTCAGCCAGAGCAGGCCGCCGGCAAAAAAGGCTGCCAAGAGCAAGAGCCAGAGGGCAATTCCGGGGGGTGTCTTCCAGAAGGACTTTTGCATATCCCAATAGTTCTTCTTTTCAGCCATGCGATCGATTTGGACGGCATACTGGTAGATATAATCTGCTGTTTGTCCGGCTGGATGATCATCTCGGACATTTCAGAAGATATGAAGCGGCTAAGCTTCTTGATGTCTGAATGCAAGCGGGCATGTGTCTTATCATCTTTTATGGACTGCACAGAGCAAGATGACTGTCTCATGCTTTGAATTTAGATCACGCATTGTCTTCTTCTTTGTCCTGATATCTGCCCTAAAGATTGGTAGTGTCTCGATATTGATGTAAAATAGTAATA
>CAYQKI010000128.1:0-4608 GCA_964418105.1 uncultured Methanotrichaceae archaeon
GTCAAGCAAGCCCTGCTCACAGGCACCCTGGTCATCGTGGCCGGCACCACCAACGGCTACGTGGCTGAGAAGATACTGGCGGATCTGGGCCAGGCGGAGGGCTTCACCAGGGGCAAATTCTTCCGGGGCTTAGTCCTCCTGCCCGGCTGGACGACGGAAGAGGGGCGGCTGCTGGATGACAGCGGCTTTCCCGGCGATGTGGTGATTGCAAAGGGTGTCTGGCAGAAGGGCCTGACCATATTCGATGTGGCAGCAGGCCTGAAGGCAGGAGATGTCATACTCAAAGGGGCCAATGCCCTGGACCCGCTGGGAAGGGCGGCGGTTCTCATTGGCCATCCTCAGGGGGGAACGGCTCTGGCAGCTCTGCCGGCAGCCATAGGGCGGCGGGTGAGGCTGATCATGCCTGTGGGCCTGGAAAAGCGCATCTCCGGCGACATCATGGAGATCTCCGCCCGCCTCAATGGGCCGGATTGCCATGGCCCGCGCCTCCTGCCCCTGCCCGGCGAGTCATTCACTGAGATCGATGCCATCCAGCTTCTTTGCGGAGCAGAGGCGCAGGCTGTGGCGGCAGGCGGCGTGGGAGGTGCCGAGGGGGCGGTGAGGCTGGCCGTCTGGGGAAGCGAAGAGCAGTTGGAGAAGGCAGAGGGGATCATTGGAGCTGTCGCCGGCGAGAAGCCGTTCGAGGTAAAATGAGAGAAATGATGATATTGGCAAACTGAGTGAACCGACAGCCTATTTGGGTGAAAGAGGGGCTCTGACCTGCATCCAGAGCACCTCCTCCTCGCTCTCCGGCCCCTGCAGGAACATGGAGATCTCAGTTCCGGGTGCAATCTCCTGCCGCCTCTTCTCTACGCCGCCCCGCTCCAGGTAATGCCTGGCCGTATCCTCCATTATGCCCTCAAAGCTCACTTCTGCCAGCGAGCTGCCCATGAGCAGCCTCTCGCCCCCGTCGCCCTTGAGGTAGATGCACTCGATGACCGGCACTCCCAAAAAGCGCTGAATCTCTCTGGCCAGCTCATAGCCCTGCAACGATGGCACCATGAGGTCGAAATCCGGGAAATGGCGCTGCAGTATCTCCAGCAGGCCGGTGAAAATGTGACAGTCCATCTCGCAGTACTTGAAGAGCTTGTCCAGGACGACCTGCCTCTGCACCGGGTCTATCTGCAGGAATACCTCTGCCGCAACACCATCCCGGCCGCACCTGGCCTTCTCCGCCTCAGGAAGCCTTGTGGCACTCTCCTGCAACCGGTCAAAGAAGCAGCGAAGGTCACGGCAGAAGCCGTCCCACTGTTGCTGCCGTCCATCTAAAAGAGCCATCTGGCCGGAGAGCCTGATGCTGCTCCTGATGGATGGCCAGCTATCCATAGCCGCAGATCTCCTCTGCCATAGCAGTGCAGGGCTGTGATGCCTGCTTATATTACCTTATGCATCCACACCACATCGAAGTCCCTGCCCCATTTTCTGCCCGCCGCCGGGAAGCGGCCGCATTCGACAAAGCCGCATTTGCTGTGGAAGGCAAGGCTTGTTAAATTGAGGGATGATATGCCGGCGAGGATGTTCTTGATGCCCTTTTTACTGGCGGCGTCCAGCAGTCTGCTCAGCAGGCCCCTCCCCAGTCCCTTGCCGGTGTCTCGGGAGCGATGAAACTGTCGCCGTCCCGCTATTTTGATTGTCATCCTATTTTCCTTTGGACAGCCGATTCAAGGGCGCGACGGACGCATAGCTGTCCCTGCTCTTCCCGTCGCCGATCTCCCTGGGCTTGTCGCACAGCCCGTTGCCGTCGGCATCCTCGCAGCCCTCGGCGGGCTCATCGTAATCGCTGTAATGGTTGCCGAAGTTCTGCTCTGCTTTGCCGGTGAACAGGCCGACGAGAGCCTGCATTCCTGTCAATTCGACTGAGACATCCCAGGTGCTGTTGCCTTCATCGCTCACGGTAATGTTGTTGTCCAGGAGATCATTGGAGACGAATGTGTTATTGGAATTGCCGGAGCGGACATAGATGCCGTACTTATTATTATGTATGGTGTTGCCCTTTATGGAATTATTGCTGGAATCGACAAGCACGCCGGCATTTCCGCAGCTGCAGTGGCCGGAGCCGGTGATGTTGAAGCCCTCCACAATGGAATCATTGGACAATATGTTGATAACGCTTCCCGATCCGCCCGCATCCACCAGGGGCATGCCTTCCCCGGTATCAACTCCCAGTAGTTCAACCTTTTTGAATATGTTGACGTTTTCTTTATAGGTTCCGCTATGCACCTCAATTATATCCCCCTCACTGGAATTGTCCAGAGCCTGCTGGATTTGGGGGTAGTCTTCATCCTCCGGTCCCACAGAGATCCGGGCTGCCGTGGCATAGCCCAGGATAAGAATTGGGATCAGCAAAACAATCAAGGTTGCTTTCATAAGCTACCCCTAATATGTTCTTTCTATTAGAACTTTTTCATTAATATTCTCAGAAAAGTACATGAAACTGTAAAGTATAAAATATTAATCCCTCAAAAAAGCTAATGAACAGGAAACTCCTAACGGAATGATGGGTAGATAGCCAATGTCGGAAGGCATAAGATGTCAGAGCTGCGGTCGGCAGATCGCTGAAGATGAGGTATTCGCCACAGGGGGCAGAACCCTCTGCGAGGAGTGCTATATCGATGCGGGGCACAGGATTCGCGTCTGCGACCCCTGGGCGGAGAGGTCCAAGAAGATATTCCGGGACAGCCACGGCCTGAAGGGGACGGACGGGCTGACCGACCTGCAAAAGCAGATCTACGAATTCGTCCGGGAGAAGGGCAGGGCCACAAGGGCGGAGATGGCGGAGAGGTTCAATCTCCCGGCCAGCCAGCTCGAGAACGAATTTGCCATACTGCGCCACTGCCAGCTCCTAAAGGGAAAGAAGGAAGGGGATGCGGTCTACATCGTGCTGTGGTGACGGAGATGAAGAGGTAGTGCGAAGACGCAGAGGCAGATGCTATGTTCATCCCTGTAATTCTGGGCACAGCCAGGGAGGGCCGCCAGTCGGAGAAGGCAGCTCGCTTCATGCTGCAAGAGGCATTGGATGCCGGGCTGGTGAGCGAGATCCTTGATGTGAGAGACTATCGCCTTGCCGCCACGGACAATACCGAAAAGAGCCTTCAGGCCCAAAGGCTGGCCGAAAAGGCCCTCCGGGCGGACGGCTTCATCATAGTCTCTCCTGAGTACAATCACGGCTACCCGGGAGAGCTGAAGATGATGCTGGATATGCTATTCTCCCATTATGGTAAAAAGCCGGTTGGCATCTGCGGCGTCTCCTCAGGAGCCTGGGGCGGGGCGCGCATGGTCGAGCAGCTCCGCCAGGTCTGCCTGGCCTTCCATATGCTGCCCGTGGGCGAAGCCGTCTATTTCCCCCGGGTGCAGGAGCTCTTTGACCGGGACGGCCGGTTTACGGGCAGATCGCAGCACGGGCAGTCAGCGGGAATTAGAGCGAATCAATAGCATACTGACGATTTCAGTCTGGCCAGGTTCTCTTTCAGATCGTCATCGATCTTTGCCCCGCTGAGATTGGCCCCGCTCAAAGAAGCATCTGTAAAATCTGCATAGCTCAAATCCGAGCCGGAGAAATCTGTATTGTTCAAATGAGCACCTTTAAATTTTTTCCCCTTGCAGTGACGCGGCAGTTATCCGCTCCGCAAGCCCAGGCGCTCATCAACCTCTCGCCAGTCAGATTTGCCCCGGAGAGGTCTGAATTAACGAGCTGCGATGCATCCAAAACCGATCCTGAGAGGTTGCAGCAGGATAGATTGGCATAGGAGAGGTTTGTGAGTGCATAAGAGTGCGTCTGAGATCGGCTTTCTGGAAGTTCGCTCCCGCTGCCCTTGCCTCGGATACATCAGCCCCCACTAAAACAGCTTGGCTGAGATTGCAGTCGATGAGATTGGCTCCCACCAGGCTCGCCCCGGCAAGATCGGCACGCGGCTGGATTCTCTCATCAGGGGCCGAATGGGGTGTCTTATGAGCATCGACAATAGCACCCTGGGAAGAGGCCTCCTGCCCGGCAGACGGAGCAGTGGCACTGCTGATCGTCAGAATGAGTACAATGGCACAGGCCAATCCCTTCACAGTGGTATTCATAAGGATACTGATCTCCTCAATACATTAAGAATCTTTGGTAAGTACATCTGATTCTGAGTGCTGACCGATTGATATAGTCTAGTATGAGTGGTGATGATAATGATCGCGAAGGGATAAATAGAGGCCTTCTGGAGCATTGTCAACTGAGGTGAGGCGGGTCGCAGGCCGGAAGTAATTACAAAATAATTAATTTTTTTCTCTCATCACTTTCGCCCCGCGCGGCATAGACAGATAGCTGCAAACGGAGTCGGACTCTGTTTGAGAGCATTCGGCCGATCAGTTTATTACCCAGAAAAGCCATACCTATTGAAAAATTTTACTTATGTTCGGGGCGCAAAGCCAATAAACATGGGATGAAATACTTCATTGATAGGTTGACTGGCGAGAGGATGAGCAATGTCGCTTTATGATAGAGGGGATGGGCGTTGAGCAGCAGAATTGTACAACAGACTTTAGAGGGGCTGGCGGCGTCGGTCATGCCCAGGGTTCGCACCACAGACG
>CAYQKI010000129.1:0-4516 GCA_964418105.1 uncultured Methanotrichaceae archaeon
CGGCGAAGAAAGCCATGCAGGATTTGAAGGTAGAGAAGGGTGACGCAGATCTCCTGATATTAACCAGCGCCGGGCATGCCGTCATCGATAACCAGACAACTCAGGCGGCCATAAAGGGCCTCATGGCGGAGAGCGGAAACAGCATTGGTGACGCAAACCTCTTCCAGGTTCTGCGTCCCCACTGGAAGCCAGTATGGTTCTACTTCTTTGACAAAGCCACGGGAGAGGCGGTCTTCCTGCAGGCGGACAGCCAGGCTTTGAAAGGCAGCCTGGAGCAGTTCAAGGCGCTGCCGGACGACAAGGTCTTCAGCAAGATATCAAAGGGAAATGTGGATATCGACTACCTGGCCAACCACACTGAAGAGGGCAATGAGACCTTCAATAAAAAGGCCTTCAACGGCAATGAGTTCTCCCTGGCGGGAATATCCAATGTCTGGGCTCGGGGCGGCTCATTTGACTTCATCCAGGCCACCTGCTTCCATGACCACCTCTGCCCCGGCGTCACCAGCGGCCTCTTCCTGGCCGAGTTTGTGGAAGAGTCTCTGCCCATCAACAACATCACTGCGGAGAGCTACAAAGTCATAGCCTGCCCCAACTGGTGCAAGGACGACCTGCTCCAGATGTTCTGGGATGCCACGCCCGGAAAGAGCAGTATGTATGTGATGGCCCTGACGGATGCTGAAAAGAAAGCTGTGCCCAATATCGCTGGAATTTACATCCGCTGGAACGACACCGCCAAGTCGGGCAATGCCCTGGCCTTGGGCTTTAACTTCAGCGCCGTAGCATTGCCTCAGTGGACCGGCCCCTCCTGGGGATCCAAGCTGTACCAGGATATAGTGCTCATGGACTACAGGGACAGTCCAGAGGACTTCATAACAGTCCTTAAGGAGTTCGAGGTGGATTCTGCCAAGCTGGCCCAGATGCAGAATGCAGGTATGCATCCCCTCAAGGTCGCGGGCGTGCTGTAGATTGAAGCGGAGAGCTGCTCTTTTGCAGCCATCAGTCTTTTTTTTGCTCTGCGTCTCTGTGCCTCTGTGGTTTGGTCAGTTAGTTAGCGATAAATTAATCCTAATGGTGCGGAACAAAACCACAGAGACGCGGAGGCTCTGGGCAATTAAAGGCTCCGATCTATGATGAGACAGCCTTGCCTATGAGCAGAAAGTCATATGTGATATTAACACTAGTTATTTAAACATGATAATTTTATTGCAAATAATATGACCAATGGAAAGATTCTTAAAATAAAATGTACTCACATGCTGGAACGTATGCGATAAATATTATTATGATATAAGGAGGATGTCAGGAATGAAAATAGTAATTTGCGGCAAAGGCGGAAGCGGCAAGAGCACTGTGTCGGCTTTGATGGCTCGGGAGATGGCTTCCAGGGGAGAGAAGGTTTTGGTGGTGGATACTGATGAGTCAAACTTCGGGCTGTACAAGCAGCTCGGCCTGCCCCGGCCCAGGGACTTCATGGACTCTCTGGGCGGCAAGAAGGGCCTGGGAGAGCGGCTCCGCAAGTTCATGAAATCGGAGGGCAAGGAGAAGCTGTCTATCCTGGAGGAGTTTTCCCTGGCGGACATCCCTGCGGAGCTGATTGTGGGAGAGGATGGCATTCGCCTGGTGGCCATCGGCAAGATCCACGACTACGGAGAGGGCTGCGCCTGCCCCATGGGGGCGCTCGCCCGCGAGTTCATTGAGAAGCTGAAGGTTGACGGCATGCATGTGATCGTGGACACCGATGCCGGCATCGAGCACTTCGGTAGGGGCGTTGAGGCGGGATGTGATAAGATTGTGGTGGTAATCGATCCAAGCTTCGAGTCGGTGCAGCTCTCTGAGAAGATCTCGGAGATGGGGGCCAGGATCAATAAGCCGGTTTTCTTTGTGCTCAGCCGCATGAACGAGGACGCCGCCGAGCTGGTGACGCTGGTGGACAAAACCAAGGTGGTCGGCAGCCTGCCATTCGACAGGGAGGTCTTCAAGGCCTGCCTGAAGGGCGAAAGGGTACCGCAGTTATCGGAGATGAAGCCGATTGTGGATAGGCTGATGGCGGATTGATGGGCCAGAAGTGGCAGAGCCGAAATTCAAAATCGAGTTGATTTAAATGATCTTGAAGCCCAATCAGCGATCTCAGATCATGCCTCTGCCTGTGGTGCTCATATCCACGCTCTCCAGCAGCGGCATTCGCAATGCTGCTCCCTGGTCCTGCGTGACTCCCGTGCTTCGGCCTCTGGATGAGGTGCTCATCGCCTCCTGGCTGAAAAGGGATACCCTGGATAACATCCGGCAGACAGGAGAGTTTGTGATGAATATTCCCAGAGCAGGCATGGAGGAGGCGGTGATGGTCTGCGCAAAGAGCTTTCCTCCTGAGGTGGATGAATTCCGGGAAGCTGGGCTTCTAGCCCGTCCCTCTGCGGCTGTCAAGCCCCCTGGAATCGAGGGCTGTCTGGCCTGGGCCGAGTGCCGGGTCGAGGAGGAGATAGCCAGGCAGAGGTATGTGCTCATCGTTGGCCGGGTGGTGCACCTGGAGGCGGACGACAGATTCTTCTCCGAGGCGGAGGGGATGGACTATGAGAAGGCCATGCCGCTGTGCGCCGTGGGCGGGCCGAATGGGATGCAGTTTGTGCGGCCCATATCCACGGGAAAGGGAGACAGGTACGCGTCGACGCTGAGCAGTCCCAGGTGAAGGCCTATTTTTGGGCCTTTGTGCATTCGTGCCTTTGTAGTGGTCGCCTGCACAGCTCCCGCCGCAAATCTCACGGATCAAAAAAAAGGCAAAACGTAGAACAATTTCACCACAAAGTCACAAAGACGCACAAAGGACGGCTGCAAAACGGAGTTTCAACCACAGAGGCACAGAGGACACTGAGTACGCACAGAGGCGAACTGAACTGAAACTTTGGCTTTATTTAGAGGCTGATTATGATTGACCCCATAAATGAAATCGATTGGAATGAGGTCTGGAAGAGCCAGATGAAGGAGAATCGGGGGCCTAGTTCGGGCCGGGACTGCGCCCGCATCTGGGAGAGCCGGGAGGCAGCGCTACGCTTCTGGAACATGTGCCGCAAGGAGAGGGGCCGCATCGACCAGACGGTCTGGGAGACGGAGGTCACCGACGCGTCCCGCGTTCTCGACATCGGGGCCGGGCCGGGCACTCTTGCCATTCCCTTTGCCCAAAAGGCTGCGCACGTCACGGCGGTCGAGCCGGCGGATGGAATGTGCAGCGTCATGAGGGAGAAGATGAAGGTGTTTGGAGTCTCCAATATCGATATCGTGCAGAAGCGCTGGGAGGATGTGCGGGTAGACGCCGACCTGTCTGGGCCGTACGATGTGGTGATCGCCTCCTTCTCTCTGGGGATGCACGACATCCAGCCGGCCCTGGAGAAGATGGTGCAGGCATCATCCCGGCATGTTTACCTCTATCACTTCGCCGGCCCATCCTCCTGGGATTTGCAGTGGCAGGCCCTCTGGCCCAGGCTGCACGGGCGGCCCTATCAGCCCGGCCCCAAAAGCGACGTGCTCTACAATGTCCTCTACCAGATGGGCATCTATCCCAACGTCCGGACCTTCCGGCTGGAGCATAATCAGCCCTACGCGTCGCTGGATGAGGCGGTGGCGGCCCTCGCCCCCCAGGCCCAGGCGGAGGGCGATGAGCAGAAGGCGGTGCTGCGGGAATATCTGCAGAGGGCGCTGCGAGAGGAGGGCGGGGCGCTGGTGATGCCGGGGTCGTCGGTGAGGGTGAAGATGTGGTGGGAGAAGCAAATCTAGGATTTTGATGTTGTCGAAGATCTCCATTTGCCTGGAGGCGCTCGATTCAGCGGTGGCTATTCCTGCTCTGGTAGCAGCATCCTCCGCCCTCCCGGCGGTCCCTTTTTATCATACTATTATGAGAAAAGTTCTTAAATTAAGAGTTAAATCCATAATCTAATAGGAGAAATTATGGTGTTATCTAGATCAAATGCATGCTCTGTAAGGAGGCACCTCTCATGAGCCGCCTCCTCTTGCCAGCCTTCGCCTTTGCCGGCCTGCTGCTGCTGCTCGTGTGTAGCAGCCAGGCGGCAGATGAAACTGCAGATGTTGACGTTCTCACCATCGCCGACAGCACCGGCGACTGGGGCTATCCCTCGCCCTATGCCCATTACTCGCGCGGGCCGGGCTACATCAGAATGAGCCTCATATTCGATACCCTGGTCTGGAAGGATGAGAGCGGATTTGTGCCCGCCCTGGCGGAGAGCTGGGAGTACATCGCTGATGAGAAGGCATACCTCTTCCACCTTCGCGATGGTGTCACCTGGAACGACGGCCAGCCCTTCACCGCAGAGGATGTGGCTTTCACATTCCAGTACATCGAGGACCACCCCTACACCTGGGTTGATTGCAGCGCCGTTAAGGATGCGGTAGCCTTAGACGATAAGACCGTCAAGGTCACACTGGAGAAGGACTGCGCACCCTTCCTGGACCAGGTGGCAGGCACCCTGCCCATTCTGCCGGAGCATGTCTACAAAGACGTCAGCGA
>CAYQKI010000130.1:0-4513 GCA_964418105.1 uncultured Methanotrichaceae archaeon
GGAGTACATACTCTATTGCAGGAATCTATCGTAATACACCTAATATTCTGAATAGAGCAAACAGTCCAATGCACCATGGAGGCATTCTACTTGACCTACAAGGGGAAAAAGACTTATCATTAAGAGGAGAATACTGGACTGATCGAGACACAAAGGGAGTCATTCATTTCATCAAAAAAAGTGAACAGCTCGTATACGACTTCGAGCAGGCATCAGCACTCTAATATTTGAGGCAATCGTGACTCTCACAGAATCCCTTGTCGAAGAAGCTACCCTTTCCTGGCTTGCCTCCCTCGACTATACCTCTGTCTTTGGCCCAGAAATCGCCCCTGATGAGCCCGCCGCCGAGCGCGAGTCCTTCCTGGAGGTCCTCCTCACTCGTCGGTAGTGAATCAGTTATAGGCTGCAATTTAAATCTACGGCAGGATTTAGCTATATTGAATACTGATTTCTAAGGATGCCTTCGATCTTAGCATATTCAATAGATCGCACTCAGTAAATGAGTCCCAGAAACTCCAACCTAATCTAAGATCACGACCCGCCCGCGAGATTCTGCCCTTTTTAATCCGTTTGTGCCGGGCATCACCTGCGGCCCCGTCCATTTTTCGGAAGAATAACAGATAGATTTATATCAAATAAAAACGCCACAGTATTCTGTAGCTAAAAAAATCAGTCAAGCATTAAAAAAAAGGGATAAAACCAGTTGTATCATCATCGGGGGTGAATGTAGCATGAAGGGAGTAGTAGGAATAGCAGTTATAGCAATTGCCCTTATGGGCCTGTGCGGTACAGTGATGGCCAATCCACCAATTGTTCCGCCCGTTCAGTATGAACAGTTTTGTGAAAACCATAAGATATCTGGATCGGGAACTGTAGATGTAAGCACATCTATAGTCGACAAGAAGATCGCCCTGGAATATTATGACTCCATGAACGGCGACGGAGATCTGGAGCTGGATCAGGAGACAGCATATTCCCAGAATGCCGACAAGCTGAAGAGGAATATATCCTCTGTCAACGGCGGAAATAAATCGGCACTCAATCTCTTCCAGAGCACCAAGATGACTTACGTAGGCGAAACGCCCCTTACCGGCGGAAAGCTGCTCAACTCCAAGGCATTCTACGGCGGCATCGGCGCTAAAGTGCAGGAGCTGTACAGGGTAAATGAGATGGAACAGGATGAGACCGCGTTCTTCAGCTCCACCACACCCTACCAGCCCGCAAACGGGGCAAGGCCGGAGGACCTGCCAGCCCAGCTCAAGAGTGCAGGCAGGAACACCACAAAGGTCGAGGAGCTCATGACGGCTGAAAACGGCGTCTACAATCCGGCTCACCTCATCGGACTTGAGACCAGCACATCCTTCAACGGCACATGGGGCACAGATGCATCCTGGCATAAGATATTCTACAAGGACATCAAGGCTCACGAGATGTTCTCTGGAATATTCGAGGCCCAGAAGACCATCAAGTTCCACGAGAATCCCGTGCCTGAAAGAATTCCCGCACCCTGTGAAGGCATAGACTGCTAGGCAAAGGCGCCTGGCAGCTTTCTTTTTTTTGGTCTTTAACGGGGCAATTATTGGGGATTGCTATGAATGCAATTGGGGGTTTTAGCATGAAGAATAGAACGATCGCCATAACCATTGCAATTTTACTGAGCGTGCTGGCAGCCTGCCCGGTGCAGGCCACGGTGACGGACTCAACCGGCGAAGCGACTGCATCCGGCACATCAGCCGGGTCCGGCTCGACCTCTGTATCCGGGTCTGGGACGGCGGGCAGCGTAGTTGATTCATCATCCTACAGCCCCTGGTCCAGTCCCAGCACTCTGTCTCTGCCGGCATATCTTCCCAGCGCCTGCTCCGGCGACTTCGGCACGCTCTCTGTGCAGGTCAGCCTCACCGGACCCAAATCTGAGGCGGATAAATATTATACCACGCAGGGGAAGGCTTTAGACTTCACTGTGACTGTGGAAAACGACGGCCAGACGGAGGTGGAGGCTGAGGTCTGCGTCAAGCCGGACAGCTCGCCCATGGATTGGTTTAGCTGGACCACATCCACATTGACCATCCCGGCGGGTGTATCCCGTTCTCTAACCCTTCAGGTCACTCCTGCCGTCGATGCCGTGGCCGGAGAGTATAAATTCGCAGTGCAGGCTTCGGCCAGTTGCCGGGACTCAGGATACTGCGAAGCCAAATTCAGGGTCCAGGCCTTCGACTACGCCTCTGAGACATCTGTGAGCGGCACAGGTCAGTTTCAGATAAATAAGAATGTCCGGTCCATGGACTCCGGCATCAAGTCCACCAAGAACGTCCTCTTCTCAGGAAGCGTGGACGCCCTGGTCAAGAACGAATACCTGGTGGATGAGGCCCGCGGAGAGAACCCCAACTTCCAGGAGAAGGATGCCGTCGACAACTACAATGCCGTCTCCCAGGGAGATGCCCTGGTGGGCACAGAGAGCTTCAAGAGTTCAGCGGTCTTCGGCGGAGTGGGAGCAAAGTTCCAGGAGAGCTATGATCTGCAGCAGATGGAGTTCAAGAGCCAGGACCTGACTTTGCACCAGACGGGCTCGCTGAAGAAGATGGCGGAGTTCAAGACGGCAGACAACTTCACCGGATACTATCAGATCGATGCCAAACAGGTTGTGCCCGGCCAAAAGAGCCTCAAAGAGTTTGAGGAGTATCTGGGCTCCTTTGAGATCAGCAGGAGGATTCTCTTCAGGGACAACACCAAATCCGAACCTGCCTGCCAGGAAGGAGACTGCACCAAGAGCGCATCTGAGAGCAAGAAGGGCGGCATGGTAGACGTCTGCAAGAGCAGCTCATGCCGAGATTTCGCAACCAGGCTCAATTCATTCGGCAAAAAGGCATGAGCCTGCACTCTTTTTTTAAAAAAAGGCCAATGGTCACCTCAACTTTTCTAAGCTTCAGCCTGAGCCTCCTATATAAACGGCTGCCAAAAGCTTGAAATAGCTACCAGAGAGACTAAGATCGGGTGCTAGGGTAATAGGAGAGTGAAGGCCTTGTGCCCAAACCAAAGGCACTTAGGCCTAAGGAGGTAGTGTGGATTGAAGAGAGGATTGATCGTTTTAGCGATTGCAGCAGTGATGCTGGTGAGCATGGCCGGCGCTGCCAATTACATGTACGAGAAATCGTCCGTAAAGGGCGTGGGCTACAGGAGCCTGGAGATGATCATCTCCACAGAGTACGGCTATAACGGACAGAAGCTGGTGGAGAAGCAGTCGGGCTCTGGAAATGTGATCACATCCAGAATTGAGCTGGAAGCCGAGAGGCAGCCCACCGGCCTGAACTGCGATTGGCCGACTGGAACGTATCCCATGGACTACATCAACTTCACCTCGGAGCAGGAGCTGGAGTACATGCCGGTCTCTTACCAGACAGGCACCTACGACCAGAAGTGGGTGGATAAGCTCTGCGTGCAGAACTACAAGATCGGAGCTGTGCTGACGGAGATGTACACCCATGCCGAGCACCTGCAGAAGACCACAGAGGTCAAGACCCGCGGCTACAATGATAACGCCAATCTGGCCACCAATTGTTGCACCGGCGTCCTGGAAGCCAATTTGAACAGCAATGTCATTGGCGTCGCCCACATCGGCTGGATCTCTCGCGATCCAACCGCAGAGAAGAACCTCAAGGGACGGCATGCCGAATATGGCCGCAGTGTCGAGGACCTGACCGGCGTATTCTCCATTGAGAAGTTCATTCAGCTCTGGGGCAACTCCACCTGTGGTGCCATCAGCGTTGACTGGCTGCCCTGCGTGTAATTGCAGCTAACCCATCTCCTATTTTTTCTGATTTCATTGCCCTCGAGTGGCTTAGCCTGTAGAGGACTTAAGGCGTGACATCGAAGGTTTTATCATATACCGGCCAATTCCACTCCCGAGAGAATGGAGGATCATGTCAAACAGCGCCTGGGACGAGCCGGTAGTGGTTAGAGGGAAGATGACAGCGCAGCATAGAAGACCGCTATGGCCCTGGTAGCAGCCCGATCACATTCAAAGATCCAGGGATTTCCTGCGCGAACATATCTGCGAGGTCTACTTAGTCAGGGTCTTTGATGATACGGCCCGGTATATGGGCGGATATGGGCGCGGCTTCAATTTTGTGCGCGAGGATGGGGCGACCTTCGTGGTAAGGGCGAGCTGTCTGACTCCAAAGAATTGGGCATCGGTCTGTAATTTTGGCAGTATTGATGCGGATTTTATCCTGTTCTTTGGATTTAGGAACAGGGAAGATCCTGCCGTGTAGTAACTTGTGCTCTTTTTTTAATAGTCTTACCATATTACCCTATACTTGGATTATAGTTCTTCTTTTTACTAAAATCTTTTTATAATATATAAATATGTAATGAGAATAACCAAGGGTGAATAATACAAAGGATTATCTCAACCTATGATTATGTCTCGTTATTATGTCACCAAGAGTAATTAACGGTTGGGAAGACCCACGAAGACCACTGAATCAAGCCTGGAGATATGAATATAATAAGATCA
>CAYQKI010000131.1:0-4494 GCA_964418105.1 uncultured Methanotrichaceae archaeon
TCTAATTAAGGATTACTATGATTACCATTATCTATAAATATTTTAAGAGCATTGGTACGTATCATGAAGCTGAGGGTAGTAAGTTCCAAGAAAGAGATCTCTGATCTAAATCGAAATGAGCAGTTGGTTCACCTGGCCTTCCGGGCCTCCAATATGGACGTCATGAATCTGGTCCAGTCCTGCCCCCGCCTGAGGGCCGTGCAGATCCCGCCCTCCTACCATGAGACCATGTCCCGGGCCGCCCAGCAGTTCCTGGAGATACAGGGAGTGCAACTGCTCAAGGGAGATGTCTGGGGCCACAGGAAGGACATCGATGAGTATTATGCGGTGGGAGAAAAAATTGTAAGCCGGATAAATGCGCTCATGGCTGAGGGAAGCAGCATCGAAGAGACTGTGAAGAAGCTGCAGAGGGAGACCAAGCTCTCCGAAGACCTGATCCGCTATATTCTGAAAGAGCAGGTAATGGCCTGAGGCGGGCAGATTGCAGGCAATTGCAGCCTCTGCGCCCCCCTCAGCCCAAACCATTTTTCGGCTCCGCGCTGTTTCCTGAGGGCAATTGATGCCCTGGCATCTGGTCTATAGTGCACTCCCGTGGGTCTTTGTCCTCTCTCCTGCATAAGAAGGCCGGTGCGCGAAGGTGGCCGTCTGCTGTGGCCTCCAGGGCGGACACCTGCACCACAATCTCCGGCTCCACCCATATCGCCTCAGGCGTGCCGGGGTCGGAGGCAAAGGGAGATGTCTCGCGACGGGAGAAGGCGGCGGAGATCTCCGAAAGCTCTTCTTCAGATAAGCCGGAGCCTACCCGGCCGGCGTACTCAAGCCTCCCCTCCCGGTAGGCCCCCAGGAGCAGGCCACCAAAGTAAGGGCTGCGCTTGCCTCTTCCGGGAATATATCCTCCCACGACCAGATCCAGGGTGAGGCTCTTTTTGATCTTCACCCAGTCAGCGCTGCGTACGCCGGGCTGGTAGGTCGAGTCCAGCCTCTTGGCCATGACTCCTTCAATTCCCATCCGCAGGGCGGCCTGAAAGTAAGCGGTCCCCTTCTCAGGAAAGGAGTCGATCAGTGTCACCTGCTCGCTTGAAGAGACCTCCGTGAAGAGCCGCGAGAGGATCCCCTTTCTCCCGGAGAGGGGCAGGCTGCTGAGGCTCTCGCCCTGGAGGCGCAGGATGTCAAAGACCACCAAGCTGGCCGGCAGGCTCCGGGAGAGGTATTCTATCTTCAGAGCGTCGCTCTGGTGGTCCCGCCGGGCCAGGTGGGAAAAGCTGGGCCTGCCTTCGGCGAAGACGGTGATCTCTCCATCCAGCAGGCAGGGCGGAACGTAGGCGGCGAGAGCCGAGGCGATCTCAGGATAACGGTAGGTGATATCAATTTGCCTGCGGTTGTAGAGCAGGACGCCCTCTCCTGCCCTGCCCACTTCTGCCAGGCAGCGGGTTCCGTCGATCTTGGGCTCGAATATCCAGCCGGCGGAGTCGAAGGGCCGGCCAGAGACGGCGAGCATGGGCTTAACCAGTTCTCTTGCCATCCTTCTCCGCCTGCAGAGCCTCAGCGGTCTGGCGCAGGGCCTCCATGAGGCTTTTGGCCGCCGGACGGCTTGTCCTCCTCTGGGGAGCTGCCACGGCTCCGCCCATCTTGGAGCGCACCAGAGCCTCTATCCTCTCCCTGTACAGGTCCCGGTAGCTTTTCAGGTCCAGCTCTCCGCTCATGCTCTCTATGATCTGCCCGGCGATTTGCAGCTCCCTGTCCTGGGGTTCGGGAAGGGCCGCGAGAGCCGGAAAGACGGCGGGGTCAACCATCTCATCCTCGTAGTGCAGAGTGGTAGCCACCAGAGCCCCCCGGTAAGAGTGGACCAGCACCACCCTCTCCCTGGTGTGCATGGTGATCCTGCCGATGGCCGCCCGGGCAGTTCTATCCATCGCTTTGCGCAGCAGGGAGTAGGCCTCCTCAGACCTGTCCGGCAGGAGCAGGTAGGTCTTTTCGAAGTAGTGAGGATCGATCTCAAAGAAATTGACAAACCTGTCCAGAGCGATGGTATTTTTGGACTGGGGTTTGGCGGCTTCTATCTCCTTCTTCTCCAGCACTACATAACTGTCCTTTCCCAGGGGATAGCCATAGACGATATCGGCAAAGGCCACCTCCTCGCCCTCCTGGCAGAAACGCTTGTATGATACGGGCGTCCTGCAGCTTTTGTGCAGCATGCGAAAGCTGGTACGCGCCTCCCGGGTCATGAGCAGGGCTTTGACCGGGATGTTGACCAGGCCGATCCTGAGATTGCCGGACCAGGTGGTCTTTGGCACAGCCGGCCCCGGCGAGGGCCCTGGAGCAGGCCCGTCAGGAGTTGGCTGATCATCCTTCTCCTCTCCTTCTTTCTCTCCGGCAAGCTGCAGGGCTTCAGGCATGAGGAATACTTTGCCGGGAAAATAGAAATCCTTTTGCCCTCAGATCGATTTTCCGCCCCTGCGCAAGAGGGATAACCTCGAAGGTCATTTTCCCAATAATGATGCTCCGCTACTCCAAATGCCTCTCGTGTATGCGCCTTTACATCGAGATAGCAGACGGCGAGCTCTCCGGCGGTACCAGAGGATGCCCCCGAAACTATGAGGTAGCTAAGGAGGATGGTCGCTGGATGCTCTACGAGACAGAGATCGCGAGTACACCCGCCGGGGAGCCGGTGCTAATACACCTCAGCGAGCGACAGAGGCGTGGTCTTCCTGTAGAATGTGGATTATTCCTATGCGCCTTCCAGCATGCAACTGGGCAAGTACTCCCTTCCCATTGCCTTCCAGTCCAGGGGAGCAGAGCAGACCTCCCTTAAGAACTATATCTCTACAGTCTCCATGAATGCCGAATTCAGATTTGCCGATACCCTCAGCAAGAACCTCTCTGCGGAATTATACTTTAAATCGGCGGCAGGAATATTCGACTACACCTGCTTTGCCGTCCTGGATAAAGCCGAGTTCCCCAGGAAGGAGTAAGCATGGCAGACCTGGGTGCCCGCCACCCAGCATCTATTTAACAGAATCTTTATATTCAATGCCATCCAATAAAGCCTGGGGTTGCATTGAAGTGGAGATGCGGTTTGACAATTACATAGTGAAGGCCTTCCTTGCCACGGGATTTCTGTCCCTGGTGATGCTGGTCCTGGCCCTGGGGCTGATTCAGCTCTTCCGGTACGGGCCATCTCTTCCATTCTCCGTCATCCTAACCCTCTCTGCCATAGCATTCGTGCTCTCCGCCTCGTTCTTCGAGCGCTACGAGGTGGGCTCTATCCTCTGGTCCATGCTGGTCTCTCTCATCGCCACACTGATGCTCACTCTCACCTCAGGGGGCATAATCTACGGCACCACGGCGCATGGGCAATTCCCGGAGGAGATCCTCTCCGGCCTGGCGGTTTGTATGATCGTCTCCATGACCCTGCTCAATTTTCTCAAGCGCAGCCTGGGAGAGATCGAATACTAATACTAGCAGATAGAAAAACCATCTTGAAATGCCTGACATGCGTATCCCCATGGTGGATTCTTTTGGCCGCAAGGTGACCGGCCTGCGCATTGCTTTAACACCGCGCTGCAATCTCTCCTGCATCTACTGCCATCACGAGGGAGAGGTCAATCCCAAGAATGAGATTTCAGATGAGATGGTGGTAAGCGTGGCTCTTGCTGCGGCACGGCTGGGCGTGCGCTCCCTGAAGTTCACAGGCGGAGAGCCTCTGCTGAGAAAAAGCCTTCCCGATCTCCTGAGGCAGATGCCGCAGGAGTTGGACCTCTCCCTGACCACCAATGGGATCTTTCTGGCCGACCAGGCAGAGGACCTCTCTGCTGCCGGCCTGGACCGGGTCAATGTGAGCCTGGACTCCCTGCAGCCGCAGACCTACCGCGCGATCACCGGCGCAGGAGAGGGCGACCTGGAGTGGGTTTTGGCGGGGATCGATGCCGCTTTAGCCGCAGGCCTCTCCCCCCTCAAGCTCAATGTAGTGGTGCTCAAAGGCAATCAGGGCGAGATATCAGACCTGATTGAATTCTCCCGGAGGAAGGGGCTGATCCTGCAGCTCATCGAACTGCTCGACCTGCGTGGCCTGGGCATATCGGGTGATATCGACGCCATCGAGCGCCGCCTGGCGGCCAGCGCGGACGCCGTTCGAGAGAGAGAGATGCACCGCAGAAAGAAGTACTTCCTGGATGGAGCGGAGGTGGAGGTGGTGCGGCCCATGGACAACACAGAGTTTTGCGCCAACTGCACCCGCCTGCGTGTGACATCCGACGGCAAGATCAAGCCCTGCCTGCTGAGAAGCGACAATCTGATTGATATAGGAACCTGCGATTGTCAGAAGATAGAGGAGCTTTTGCGGAAGGCCAATTCGCAAAGAAAGCCCTATTTTGAGAATAACGGCCAGGAAGCGATCAGCGGACGCAAAGAGATGCGATAAGCTGCAAAGAGGCAGCAGGAGGCAAAGCATGCAAAATATTCACATAGAATATCTTCCGGATGGCACCAATGGAA
>CAYQKI010000132.1:0-4456 GCA_964418105.1 uncultured Methanotrichaceae archaeon
GTCCATGTCGCTGGTGATCCTGTGGCTTGGGTGATGTGGTTTACTGGCCTGCCGGGATGCGGCAAGACCACCATTGCAGAGCATGTGAAGGCAAAGCTTTCAGATATGGGCATAGCCGTCAAGATACTGCAACTGGATGAGATCAGGAGGGCCATAACCCCCCAGCCCAAATATACAGAAGAAGAGCGTGATATCGTTTATGCCTCCTTAGCCTACATGGGCAAGCTCCTCTCCGAGCAGGGAGTAAACGTCATAATCGATGCGACGGCAAACCTGCGGCGGTATCGCGACTTTGCCCGCCGCCTGGTCCCGGCCTTCGGAGAGGTCTTCATCCGCGCCCCCCTGGAGGTCTGCATGGACAGGGAGGCGGCCCGCAAGGCAAAGTTCTCCCCCAAGGGCATATACAAAAAGGCCGGGGCGGAGAAGGCGGCTGTGCCGGGCGTCAATGTGGCCTATGAGGAGCCGCTCTCTGCTGAGATCGATGTCGACACCACAGCCATGAGCGCCGAGGAGAGCGCCGGGCATATTGCGGCAAGGATAGTTGAGATCTTCGGACGGTGATTTATCTTTGTGAGTCCTCTGTGCGCTTCTAGTGTCTCTGTGGTGGACGTTCGTGGTTATTGGATTTAGATAATGGCTAACGACTTTTCACCAAAGAGGCAGATGGAAACTACCAGAGGTAGAGTCACCAGACATCTTCTTCAAAAATCAAATAGCGACTTCTGCCTTCTGCTCCCTTCGCCTGCGGCCTTTCTCTCAGCTTTCTTCTCTGGCTTCTTCTCCACCTTCTCCCCGCTCTCCGCCTTTCTCGGCCTGCCCCTCTTCTTCGGCCCGGCGGCCTGCCTCGCCTGCTCCGCCACCGCCTCTCCGACTGGCTCAGTCTCCTCCGGCATTGCCCCCGCCGGCCCGCCCTCCGCTGCTCCTGCGCTCTGGAGCTTCTCAGTCTCCAGGGCAGCGCCGCCTGGCTTTGCGGTAGGGAGGGCTAGCGCCTCCAGCCCAATTTCAGCCGCCTGCCCTGCTCCTCCTCCGGAAAGAGCCCTCTGTCCGGATCCGTGCCAGGACAGCTCGATCTCCTCGTACTCCTCCGCCGCCCGGATGCTCTGCGCCTGCTCAAAGATTGACTGCACCTTCTTGGTGGTGGGGCTGCTGCCCAGGAGGAGGGCAATCTCCTCGGCCTCCAGTGCCAGCTCCGCAGCCAGTGCGGCTCCCCTGGCCCTGTCTGCCAGCAAGAGGCCGAAAAAGCCCATCATCTCCGCCCGGACGAAGGCGGTTGAGACATGGCAGCGAGCGGCGATCTTCCTGGCGGCGCCATCCCGCACCGCCCTGGCCTTCTTGGTCTGGCCCATGCGCCTCCACAGGCTGGGAGGCCGGAAGGCCACATATCCGTGCCTGGGGGCAGCCCTGGCAGACTGCACCCCACCCGTCATGAGAAAGCCGGCATATCGCCACAGCCCGTAGTTCTGCCTCCTTCTTACCCTTCCCAGGAAGACATCGGCTCTGGCCAGCCTTTCGAATCCCTGCCACAGGTCCTGCCCGGCGTAGGCCAGGGGCAGGTTCTCATCCACCCAGTTGATGAGGTCCTCCGGGCTCTCGTCCAGTTCGTAGGACGCAGCCAGTGCCTCCTGGGCATTGCTGCCTTTGAATATGACCTCAAGGACCTTGAAGATGGAGGACTTGACGTCCCTCTCCGCTGTGGCCACATCCTCCAGGCGCACTATCTCCTGTCCCTGGGCGGCAGCCTGAAGATCGTTGACCGCAGAGCGCATGTCCCCCCCGGCTTTCTCGGCAATGGCCATCAGGGCATCGGGGTCGCACTGTATCCCCTCCGCCCGGCAGATCTCCCGCAGGGCCTGGGCGATGGTGGTTGCGCGCACGGACCGAAACTGTATGCCCTTGGCCGCATCCCGCAGTGGCTTTTCTATCTCATAGTACTCATTGGCGATTAGGAGAACCGGTTGAGACGTTCCCCGGACAAGGCGCAGCATGGCCGCAGCGCCTCCCCGGTCTGCAGTGCCGTGCAGATTGTCGGCCTCGTCCAGTATCACCAGCCTCAGCTTTCCGGAAAAGGTGCGGCTGGTCGAGGCCGGCCCGGCGATCTTCTGTATCATGCCTGCCGTGCGGGCGTCACTGGCATTCATCTCGATGCTGTCCCAGTCCATCTCGCGGGCCAAAGCCAGAGCCGCCGAAGTCTTGCCCGTCCCCGCCGGCCCGTAGAGAATGGCCGCCCCGGTGATGGGCTCACCCTTCTCCCAGGCCCCCGCCCAAGCCCTCAGGTCATCCACTGCTTTTCCGTTTCCCAGCACCTGCCCGAGCGCCTGGGGGCGGTACTTCTCAGTCCACTTGACGGCAGCGGCCATTCTCTCGAACCCTACCAGACGCCCTCTCTTCCCGTCATCTCCAGAACCTCAATCTCCCAGACGGTCATGGGCATCCTCTCCAGGTCCTCCGGGGAGAATTGCTTGCCGCCGTGCCCCTTCATATCCTTGCCCATAAATGACTCGAACATTTTCATCTTGGCCTTCAGATCAGTAGATAGGCTGGCCTTGCCGTAGACCACGACGCTGGACCACTGATTCTTCTCCATGCGGTCCACCTCGAAGCACACCCTGGGATTTTGGGAGGCGATCTCATCTTTCTTTCCCCCGCTCCTGGAGTGAAGGAAGATCTTGCCTGCCGAAAAAACATAGGACATGGGGATGACATATGGCGAATCGTTCAGCGATAAGGCGAGCCTGCCGTACCGGCTGGCGGAGAGCAGGGCCTTGCAGTCCTCAATAGAGAGCTCCCTGGGCTTCATGGCCCTGCATTGGCCTTTCTGGCTTATATGCTTTGGCCAGTTGGCGCTATTTCGCTGCAAGCATTTCGCTGCAACATTTAGCAGTAAGCCTGCAATGCTCTGGCTGAGCCGGCCTGCCGCCATCCTGGCTCAGGCTCTGCTCCCCTGACTGCCCACGAAAGCCGGCCTTTTCGTCCGGCCCCCTCTCCCGGAGTTCCCTGATTCTTCTCACAATCCCCGCGACAAAAAAGCGCCCGTGATCAAGAGCAGCATTCCCAGGGCGATCATGGGCACTCCCGGAAAGGCCGTCTCCACCTGAAACCTGGTGTTTCCAGCCTCCGCTCCTATGAGCTTGAAGTCCCCGCCCTGCATCTCTCCATCGCTCTGCATCACCTGCAGTCCCACCAGCGCGATGCCGGTGAGAATGACAAGCACTCCCATTGCCAAGGTCAAGTTTACCTGGACCGTTCCTATCCCCTCTCTACTAAATATTTAGCACAACAGATATAATGCTTTGCCTACTACTATGATCCTGGGAAGGAGGATTAATAATATTTAGGCCGGATCGCGTCCCTGCAGGAAAGAGCATTCGGCTCTTCTTTATCTCTGTGTCTCTGCTCCTCTGTGGTTTAGTTAGTAGCTTACTGAAGATCAAGCCTACTGCTACTGAACAAAACCACAGAGACACAGAGGCACAGAGAAGAGCCGGGCATTCCGTCTCCCCCTTGAACCCTCCCTCTCCAAAAAGGTTTTAGCCTGGCAGGCCCTAACACCAGGGGATGTTCAACAAGATCCTGATCGCCAACCGGGGAGAGATTGCCATCCGGGTGATGCGTGCCTGCCGGGAGCTGGGCATCTCAACCGTGGCCGTCTACTCCGAAGCGGACAAGAATGCCCTTTTCGCCAAATACGCTGATGAAGCCGTCTTCATCGGGCCGGCTCCCTCCAGCCAGAGCTACCTGAGGATAGACAACATCATCAAAGCTGCCCTGGAGAAAGGTGCCGAGGCCATCCACCCTGGCTACGGATTCCTCTCCGAGAACACCCACTTCGCCTCGACCTGCGAAGAAAACGGCATAGTCTTCATAGGGCCACCCTCTCCAGCCATCGATGCCATGGGCTCCAAGATCACCGCCCGCCAGACCATGAAGGAGGCGGGAGTGCCCATTGTGCCCGGCATTGAAGAGGGCATCAGCGACCCCGACATCGCAGCCGAGATCGCGGAAGCCATCGGCTACCCGATCATCCTCAAGCCGGCGGCGGGAGGCGGCGGAATCGGCATGAAGATAGTTCAGTCCCGCGAGGAGCTGATGCCGGCCCTGACCTCCTCCCAGTCCGTGGCCAGGAACGCCTTCGGCGACGATACCATTTACATCGAAAAGTACCTGACCGAGCCCAGGCACATCGAGTTTCAGATCCTGGCCGACAGAAAGGGCAAGACCATCTATGTGTCCGACAGGGAGTGCTCCATTCAGCGCCGCCATCAGAAGCTGATTGAGGAGTCCCCTTCTCCGGTCATGACCGAGGAGCTGCGGGAGAGGATGGGCTCAATTGCGGTTAAGGCGGCCAGGGCCATAGGCTATGTGAGCGCAGGAACTGTGGAGTTCATGTACTCCCGGGGAGACTTCTACTTCCTGGAGATGAACACCCGCCTGCAGGTTGAGCACCCCATCACCGAGA
>CAYQKI010000133.1:0-4033 GCA_964418105.1 uncultured Methanotrichaceae archaeon
TCCCCCGCGGCTCGCTGGTGATCGTCGAGGGCCGCGCTCCCATCTGGCGCTACGGCATGGCGTTGCACCTCCTGCACGGCTCGCCCGCCGCCGCCGTCGCCTTCTACGACCCGCGCCTGGGAGCAGTGGTGGTGGCGACGCATAGCCGGGAGTGGCAGGTGGGCCAGGTGGTGGATGTGACACTGCCGGAAGAGTGATGAAGTCTAAAGATATGTAATGCAAAGATGAATAGACAAGAACTGTTTGAAGAGCTCAAAGCCAATCCCAGAAAAGTTCGTTTCGCAAGATTGTGCAAAATAGCCGAGGCTTTTGGCTTTCAAACCAGGAAAGGAACTGGCAGCCATCGTGTCTACTTTCGTGAAGGGATTCAGGAGATATTGAACATCCAAAACGAAGCAGGATGGGCAAAGGCTTATCAGGTCCGGCAGTTCATTAAAGTAATTGAGAAATATGGGCTTGAAGAGGATTGATGTACGCAATTGAGATCTTTTATAGCGATGAAGATGAGGGATATATCGCTATTGTGCCGGAGCTTCCCGGCTGTTCAGCCTTCGGCGAGACTGAGGAGAGAGCCCTCCAAGAGGTCAAAATAGCCATGCAACTTTGGCTGGAGACGGCAAGAGAGATGGGCAGGGCCATACCAATTCCACTGAAGAGAAGCCTTGCAGCAAGTCTAGCTTAGAGTTCTCTATCTCGAATCTCAAATTGATTGGTGATCGTCGAGGGCCGGGCCCCCATCTGGCGCTACGGCATGGCTCTGCACCTGCTGCACGCCTCCCCAGCCGCCGCCGTAGCCTTCTACGATCCGCGGCTGGGTGCAGTGGTGGTGGCGACCCATAGCCAGGAGTGGTTTGGGGCTGAGCCGGGCGGCTCCGGCCCTACCGATGAATATTATGAAAATTATAAAAATGAGTGGCCAGGATCAATTCCTGCTGCAAACCTCAAGCAAAAATTCAGCGCGTGGAGGAGATAAGAATGAACTGGATTGAGATCGTATCTCTATTGGCCAGCTTTGCCTCAATCACCGCCTTTCTGCTGTTTCTCTATTTCAGCCTGACACTGTGGCTGAAGAAGAGAGAGCTATCCAAGAGGATCATATCCCTGGGAGGCAGCGAAGTGGGCCTCTCCGAGAGGCCTGTGGCCATGGTTATCGGTGCAGGCAAGGACATGATTGCCACGGTTGAAGTCTTCCTCAAGAATCACGGCTGGGGAGACGTTCCCGTCATCGCCTGGAAGAGTGGCAGCAAATGGTTGCTGCCCAAGGACTATCCTGATGCCATGATCAATATCAACGAACTGAAGGACCGGGCCATGAAGGCAGGGGCAACTGAGGTTCTTCTCTTCTACGGCGGCCCGGTTGATCTGGCGATATACGTAGGCGCAAGACTGCAGAACTGGGTGCCTGTGAAGGTCTTCCAGCTTCAGGGAAAAGAGGGAGAGGATCTCTACATGTGCACAATCACCCTGGAGAAGGATGCAGCGGGAATGGAGAGGATGGCTGAGCAGTTGGTCAAGAAGCTTTAAATAAAAATATTAAAATCCTGCTGGGATTGAAATGGACGAAAATTCTGGGCAAAGGGCACAGATGCCCGATCTCATCCCCGTCAGCATGATCAGCGACTACGCCTACTGCCCCAGGCAGTGCTACATCAGGTGGAACGAGGGAGAGTTCGAGGAGTGCGAGGATGCCTCTAATTCCGCAGATGACCCCGAAATCTCTGCAGCATCCAGACCCCTCGACGCCGGGAGCAGGACAGTTCACCTCTCCGCCCCGAAACTGGGCATCACCAGCCGCATCAATCTCATTGATGGGGGAGGCGAAGGAGGAGCCAGGGATGTGATGCCCGTCCTGATAAAGAAGGGAGAGGCTGCCGTCATCTCCGGCGAGGTCTACGATTCGGACCGGGTGCGCCTCTGCGCCCAGGCTTTAGTGCTCCGGGAGAACGGCTTTCTCTGCGCGGCAGGTCTGGCCTACTTCACCAAATCCAGGAAGAGCGTGCCTGTGCAATTCGACGAGCCCTTGATAGCCAGGACCGAGGAGATAATCGCCCGGATCAGGGAGATGGCCGCGGAGAGAAGGATGCCTCCCCCGCTCCTCGATAGCCCCAAGTGCAACCGCTGCCACTTTGGAGGCATCTGCCTGCCCGACGAGGTCAACCTCCTCCGGGAGCTGAAGGCCGGCAAAAGCGGGGAGGCCGGAGGCGAGGATCAGCCTCAAGAGCCAGCCAGGGAATTGAGGATGCTCCTTGCCTCCAGGGACGACCAGGTCCCTGTTTACGTCCTTGACCAGGGGTCCACAGTGCACAAGCGGGGCGACTGCCTGGAGATTCGGTCCAGGGATGGAAAGGTCAACACTGTGCGTATGATCGAGGTCTCGCAGCTCTGTCTCTACGGCGGAGTGGAGATCTCAACTCCTGCCGTGGTGGAGCTGATGCAGCGGGGCATTCCCGTACTGCACTTCACCCATGCAGGATGGTTTGAGGGGATCTGCCTCGGCCACACCAGCAAGAACATCGACTTGAGGATCCGGCAGTATGAGTGGGCCAGAGATAAAGAGAAGTCGCTGGCCCTGGCCAGGGGCATGATCTCAGGCAAGATCAGGAACTGCCGGATTCTGCTGCGCAGAAATGACGAACAGATCGCAGCCGAGGTCCTGGAGAGGCTGGCGGAGTACGCCTGCCAGGCCGGGAGGGCGAGCAGCTTCGAGACGCTCCTGGGCGTGGAGGGCGCAGCCGCAGAGCTGTACTTTTCCCGGCTGGGATGCCTTCTCAAGACCGGTGACGAGAGGCTGTCCTTCCGGGGCAGGAACCGCCGGCCTCCGAAAGATCCCGTCAATGCTGTACTCTCATATCTCTACGGCATCCTGGTAAAGGAGTGCTTTGTCACCCTGCTGGCTGTGGGATTCGAGCCTTACCTGGGCTTCTACCACCAGCCAAAGTACGGCCGCCCGGCTCTGGCCCTCGATCTGATGGAGGAGTTCCGGCCGCTCATCGCCGACTCTACGATGGTATCGCTCTTCAACAACAAGGAGCTGGACATCGAGGACTTTGTGATAACCGAAGAAGGAGTGATGATCGGCCGGTCTGCCAAGCGGAAGGTCGTGGGAGGATATGAAAGGAGGATGGACACCAATATCACCCATCCCCTCTTCGGATACAAAATTAGCTACAGGAGAGTCCTGGAGGTGCAGTCGCGCCTTCTGGCGAGAGTTCTCTCCGGGGAGATTGAGGAGTATCCGGCATTCTGCACGAGGTGATCTGCTACGAGCGGGCTGCAGAGCTATGTGGTGAGCTACGACATTATGGAGCCGAAGAGGCTGGCGTCTGTGCACAAAGTCATGATGGGCTACGGCCAGCCCCTCCACTATTCTGTCTTCCGCTGTGACCTGAATTCAAAGAGCATGGATGCGATGGTCGCGGACCTGGATGGAATAATCAATCACAAAGAGGACAGGATAATGATCATAGACATGGGACCGGCGGAAGGCCGGGTGGAGGATAGGATTCGTTTCCTAGGAATTAAGCAGAAGTGGGAGAACCACAGGGCCAGGATCTTCTAAAGAGATGGAGGGAAAGTCTAAATAGAAAGAGAGCGAAACAGGTGCAAAGCTCTGCAAATCAGGACCCCTGCCTGGCCGGGGCCGTCCAACAGAGGGACGGATCTGAGCCTTGATCTCATGGCAAGCCAAAGCTTTAATATGAGATCTTTTGCGAGCACCTCATTTATCCCCAAAACCCCGGGGGGTGCTCGCAGAGTACGTGCATATTGAAAATGACCCTAAAATACAGGAATTTAAGAAGTATTTTAGGGGCAAAATGGGTGGTGCTCGCAAATCGAGGAGAAATCCAATGCAAGCACTGGCCCGAAATGGTACCCTATTTCCATGTCTGAAAAGACGTGGCCCAATTGAAACGTTTCAGCCAGGATATCTTATCAAGGGCCGAGCCGCCATTTCCATGTCTGAAAAGACGTGGCCCAATTGAAACACCAGCATACTGTCCTGGGTTGCGTTCACAAAGCCTATAATTTCCAT
>CAYQKI010000133.1:4043-4435 GCA_964418105.1 uncultured Methanotrichaceae archaeon
ATGTCTGAAAAGACGTGGCCCAATTGAAACCAGAAGTTTAATGCCAGAACTAACCAAGACAGAATGATTTCCATGTCTGAAAAGACGTGGCCCAATTGAAACCCAATCTGGTTGTTATCAGTGGCGCTGATCTTGCCGAGATTTCCATGTCTGAAAAGACGTGGCCCAATTGAAACGCATCGGTATAGACCGATCCGTCTAACCCACTCTCGTTAAATTTCCATGTCTGAAAAGACGTGGCCCAATTGAAACACACATTAATCTGACCATCAAGGTACAAGACTAAGTTTGCCAATTTCCATGTCTGAAAAGACGTGGCCCAATTGAAACACCAAGTTGGGCAAAATTTTGTTCCATCTTTATAAGTTCCTGATTTCCATGTCTGAAAAGAC
>CAYQKI010000134.1:0-2563 GCA_964418105.1 uncultured Methanotrichaceae archaeon
CCCAGGCGCTTAGATACAGCTATGGCCTGGAAGGAATTAAGTGCAATATGTCTTGTATGGCTCGCGATCATGCTCGTCCCAGTCAGCGCGTCGAATGCCTCGATCTCTGATCTGAAGTCCACGGTAACCGCCTTCGAAGACACCCACATGAATGCTGAGGACCTGGCCTTCTATCTGGCAACCCATAACTTTGATGCCAGGCCCAATGGCGGCCATGTGGATGTCAATTTAGGCGGCAGCATCTATAAGCTCAAGCCCAATGGCTCAGCCCCTGGCCTCTGCTCTATTGAAATCTGATTAAAGAGATCACACCTCCGGCCTGTATTGGAGGGACGGCACTTCCCGGCCATTCCCGCCTCTTTTCGACTCAACGCCCTTTTCCCCCACCTATCTTAATTGGACAGCTCTATAAAGTCCATGATGATTTTGGCAAGGCGATCAGGATACTGATACATCAGGCCGTGGCCTGCCCCCTGGAATTGAACCAGCCATGAGACGTTTATCCTCTGGGCCAGAATAAACGAATTCTCTGGAGGCACTATGACATCCTCCCTGCCGGTAACTGCAAGGGTGGGCGACTTTATGGAATCAAGCCGATCGAAGGTGCCTGGCCAGGTTGCGATGGCCTGGGCCTGCCGTTCGATATTATCTGGAGATGATGTCTCTTTGGGCAGAGGGAACCACTTATAGAAGGCGGGCTGCCCGGACAGCCATTCCTTTGGAAAGAGCAGGTCAAATAGCCTCATGCCGCGCTCTTCCGGGGACCCTGAGGTATTGGACAGATCTTTCAAAACCTGGGGGGAAGGCATGACTGCCTCTTTTCCGCCACAATCCCCTGCATATAGAATAATTTTATCTACTTTCACCGGGTGGAGGATGGCCATCTCTTGAGCCACGAACGATCCCATGGACCAGCCCAACACATGGGACTTTTCTATGCCCAGGGCTGTCAAAAGGCCTGCCGTATCATTGGCGAATTGGGCTATAGAAAAATTCCCTGGTGGTGCAGTAGAATTTCCCATGCCACGATTATCGAATATTATTACTTTGTATTTGGAGGAGAGATTATCCAGGAAGAGAGGGTCCCACATATCCATTGTCGAGCTGAAGCCCATGATCAGCACTATCGGGTCTCCCTGTCCCAGGACTCTGTAGGCGATGTTGATGTCACCTACGGCAGCTATCTCAACTTCACCTCTGCTCTGGTTCGTCTCTCCTCGGCTGTCCATTCCCATGCAATCATGAGTCGCCACTGATAGCATAAATAGCAAAATGAGGCCGGAAATCCTTGAAATCCATTTCATGGAGCAGTCTCCTTTTGTGATTATTGAAGCCTAAAACTTATTAAATTTTTCCTATGCGTTAATAATTGAGCCTGAACAAGAAGGTGGATATCGAGAAGCTAGAAGAGGTTTGAAGTCTCACGTTCAGCGCTTTTGATGCAGAAAATCTGACACAGGGAGTACATTCTGCCGGCGTGGAAGATCCGGCGAGCCCTTCAATGCCTCCATTACCTTCTTCGCCGCCGAGCACCTCTCCGGCCTGGACGCATCTGCCACCATCTTTTCCAGGTCCTCGATGTAGATCTGGCCCATCTTGTACTTGGTGACAAGGATGCCGGTCATGACTGCATCGCTATTCTTCGCTCTCTTTCGCACCATTTTTCTCTCCAAAATTACGAGCCGGGATCTCACCAGGCAGGCCCCTCCATGGCGATCGATGTGCTAGTAATAGCTTGTGCTCGGCCATTCATCCAACCGCCAACTACAAATATCTATAACGATTATATGTATAATTTACCGCGTCTGAAGGCTGAGAGAACGAGGAAAAAGCCTGCGGCTGTGCTCTTAAGTCTAAAGAGTTTGAAAGACGTATCTCAACGTAGATGCGCCTTCAAATATCGGAAGACCTGAGAGGTGCTGTCTTCAGGGCTGCATCCGAAAGCTACTCGTTGGCTGAAGACCATGTGGTCCAAGAGATACACGCCTTAATGGTCGTAGTATGCCCTTAAATCAGCCATACTGGAATACCTCGCAGGTCTGAAAGGCACGGCACAAAGGCTGAGGCAGGGGCAGAACAGGCCCGGCATCTTGCGATGCTGCTGGTTCCCATAAAACGGACGCTGTGGAAGAATCCAGTGCTGTATTTGCCTTCGAGCCCGGCTTTATGTCGAGCTACGGGCTGGGTCAGGCCATCACCAAGGTGATCGGTCCCTCCAGAAAGGGCGCTGTGGATCGGCGCTGGCCCGCCGCAGACTCGATTAAGCTGTTTCTCATTTTCGATCACCGATCACCATGCTCCGCACGGCCTTCCACCAATCGCTCCTTCGCCCTATCGTAGCTCTTCTTCGCCACCGCCGCTCCCCCGGCGAGCGCAATCTCCTCCAGGCCGAACTGCCGGGCAAAGGCCACCACATTCTCATCAAAGCCCTTTTCATAGCAGAGGCCCGTGTCGATTTTGGCCACGCGGCTCATGCCCGTCCCCTTCAGCATGGCAGCGAGGTCCCGACGGCTGCCGGAGGCTGCCTCCTCCCGGTCCATGGCCTTCCAGTTGGCGGCCCACA
>CAYQKI010000134.1:2663-4360 GCA_964418105.1 uncultured Methanotrichaceae archaeon
CGGCTGCCGGAGGCTGCCTCCTCCCGGTCCATGGCCTTCCAGTTGGCGGCCCACATGGGGGTCAGGAAGAGGGCCACGTCCTGGTGCTCAGCCAGGGTGCGGGCGTAGACTTCGTTTCCGCCCAGGGCAGCGGCTATGCAGTCATCGATCCGCTCGCCGCTCTCATCGGCCAGGAAGTAGAGGGGGCAGGAGAGATCGGAGAAGTCCTTCTCCAGATCGGCCAGAGAATTGCCGCATTTGCCGTAGAATATCAGTATCCCGTCCGAAAAGGCGGAGAGCCTGCGAATATCATCGTAGACTGCAGCCTTCAGCCGCTCCAGGCTGGTGTGCAGGCCGATGCGAAGGGGGCTGGCCACCACCGTCAGGTGAGAGGTGCAGCCAGGGCGCTTGGGCCTCAGGCGGCCCAGGCATCGAGAGAGGAGACCTTCCGGGGGGCGGAGGCTCCTGCTCTTTTGCAGCTCAGTAAGGCGCTCTTCAATCTGAGGCAGGGCGAGAGTGATGTGAGGCCGGCCCAGAGCCTTCAGCTTTGCCGAGAGGCTCATGCTCTCTATCCTGTCCACGAGGAGAATCTCTGCAACCCCCCGGTCGGCGGAGAGCAGATGCACCACCTCGTCCTCCAGCATCCGGCAGAGGACTATGGATAGCACGGGCATGGTTGTGTCTGACTATTTCCGCCGGGGGATATCAAGATATGCAATCGGTGACGCTTTGTGGATCTGGATGATCCATATTTGGAAAAGAGGAACTAAAGGTTGTTTTTGGCTTTTATGATGGAGATGTCCGCCTCAATGCGAACGAGCCTTTCCTTCAGGTCATCCTTCAAATCGGAATGTAGCTCATGGACTTCTTTTGCTGCCTTATCCTTTGCATCGTCTATTTTTTTCAGAGAGCATCCGCGCTCCTTTGACCTCATCACGGACGCCTTTGATGTCCTCACGAGATGCTTTTACCTCATCTCTAACGCCTGTAGTTACTTTGCCATATCAGCCGCAATCGTCTTTCCGAGCTGGATGCACTTATCGAGGACTTCTTTGCTGGGCGCCTGAACCGCTGTTGTCCCCGGCTCAATCACTGCCATGCCGAAGGACTTCATCCGGTCAATCAATGTCGGCACACCTTCGCCGCTCCATCCGTAGGAGCCGAAGGCTGCCCCCACCTTTCCTTTCAGGTCCACCCCTTCCATGGCATCCAGAAACGGATTCATAGTCTTGATCAGCTCGCTGTTGTAGGTTGCCCCGCCCAGGATGACGGCACCGGCATCAAGCACATCTGACGGTGCAGCCTTGGTAGCATCCTTTAGGACCACCTCGCTGCCCTCGACGCTTTTGGCCCCGCTGGCAATGGCCTCGGCCATCTTTCTGGTCTTTCCCGTGCGGCTGGCATAGATTATGGCTATCTTCGGCATTTTTATCACTGCAGATAATTTGGGCCGCAATTATAACTAGTTGATGCTGATGATAGGGTTTTTCCTTCAAAAATCGCCTTTGATGAGCAGTCCAAGTTCAATAGAGGATTCCTAGAAACCTCTAATTTTGCCTCAATTATGAGCCAAATGCGATATCCATGAGAGTCATCAATTCAAAAATTTGTCATAACGCATAATATTATTTGCGCGATCACTCATAAACATTATAGAAAAGCTGGCTCTTCGCTATTTTCTATGGGTGGCTGGGTAAGTCTTTATAGCAACTCCTACT
>CAYQKI010000135.1:0-4253 GCA_964418105.1 uncultured Methanotrichaceae archaeon
ACGACGTTTTCACCACAGAGACACAGAGGACACAGAGTACGCACAGAGACGGATGCAAGACTGCAAAAGTAGAGTCACTTTGGTCTAACCATATGAAATAGCGAAGTACCAAGATGAATCGCTGCCCTAAAAAACTTCAAGTATCATGGCCAGAGAAACCCCCTCTCATGGATGCGGAAGAGATCGCCAAAAAATACAGCATGAGAGAGCTCAAGCCCTTTGCCAAGAAGTACGGCATAGCCACTCGCTGCGTAAAAAAGATCGATATCGTCAAAGCCCTCCCACCCGAGGCCCTGGCCGAGCTGTCCGGGGAGAAGCCCTGAAAAGCAGGGGAGCTAAATCATGGCAAGGCTGGGCAGGTTCATTCGCGCTAAGACGATTTCTGAAGCCTGGGAGAGGGGCCTGGGCTACATCTGGCGGCAGGGCGAGGAGATCACCGACGAGAGGGGAACGCGCATCCGCGAGCTTTTGGCCTTGCAGGTGGTGGTGGAGGAGCCCTACCGGCAGATGATCCCCTCCGGCTATTCCTGGAATGAGGAGCGCCTGGAGGAGTATGCCGGCCAGCTTCTCTCCGGCGACAATCCCGGATTTGAATACACCTATGGCCAGCGCCTGCGCGCCTGGTCCCTGCCCGGCTATCCGCCCATCGACCAGATCGACCTGGCGGTCAGCCGCCTCAAGGCCTCGGCCAGCTCTCGCCGGGCCACAGCCGTCACCTGGATCGCTCCCGTCGATTCGGCCAAAGAGGAGGTCCCCTGCATGATTGTGGACGACTTCAAGGTGAGGGACGGACGCCTTCACCTGGCGGCCTTCTTCAGGAGCCACGACTTCTGCGGGGCCTACCCGGCCAATCTCTACGGCCTGGCCCGCCTGCTGCAGCATGTCTCGGAGAGGGTGGGAGTCGAGCCCGGATCGATATCCACCACCAGCGCCTCCGCCCACATCTACGAGCACGACTGGGACTATGTGGAGGAGATGCTCTACGGCAAGGGCGCGGCGCAGGAGTGATGGCTGGGGGTTTTGTGTGCTTCCAAAGCAGCCCTTTAATCGCTCTGCGCGGTGCGAGAATGCCTTCTTTGTGAGGTCTTTGTGCGATGGCCTATGCTATTCCGCTAAAAAACTGGTCAGATATAGTAAAGATTAGGGATCTGATTATCGATGAACTAGCCGAAGGAAGAAGCCACGAAAAGAAAAAACCAAATGGAGACCAGAAAATCGGCTATGTAATTATTGGACAAAAATAAGCATGATTGGACGGCTAAAAAGATGCACCAGGATGATGTTTGCAGACTTGAACCTGATTCTGAAGGAGCAAGCCCGGGCTGAGAAGGCAGAATCAGGATCTCAGCCGATATGATGAACTTAAATTAAAGCCCGATAAGAGCTTGAGTGGATCATTCTCTGGTTTAGAAAATAAAGATAATAAATGACGATCACAAAGGACGCACAAAGAACGGAGGTTCACGTTCATGGTTAGAGAATCCGAAATGTGTGCCGAATGGCCTGCCGCAAAGGTTATCTGCATTTAACGAATTCTTGCTTCGCTTATGGTCGACAGCCTATTGATGATCAAGGCCGAGGAGGTCTTAGAGAAGATCGAGAAGGGCAAGCCGGTGGAGTACGAGAACGTCATCATCTACGGCGACCTTGACCTGCACCGCCTCGACCTGCCGCTGAACAAGAACCGGCGCAAGATCATAAAATCCACCATCAAGATCGAGTATTCTGTGATCAAGGGCGATGTTTTCTTCGATCACGCCGACTTCTCCGGGCTGGTGGACTTCGACGGCACCAAATTCTCCGGGGCGGCCAACTTTTCCGGCTCTCTCTTCTCCGAGGATGCCGGCTTTTCCGATTCGGAGTTTCAGGGACTGGCGGGCTTTTCCAGGGCGCATTTCGCAACGGAAGCCAACTTCTCCCGCGCCAGGTTCAATGATGCCGACTTCGGCAGGGCAAGGTTTGACCGGGGCTTTCACCTGGTAAACGCCAGGGTCTACACCATGAAGCTCTCTGATGCCCAGTTTGCCGAAGGCGCGGCCATCTTCCTCAAGGACTTGAATTATAATCGCATAGATGTGCGCTGGAACACCATCAAGGGGCACGTCCCCTACAACGGATCGGTCTATCTGACGCTGATTAAAAACTTCAGGAACCAGGAGCAGTACGAGGACCAGGACGACTGCTACTATCAGTACCGAAGAGAGAAGCAGTCCCGCTCCCACAAGCCTGTCGCCGGCCTCTTCGACCGGCTGGCCCAGATCTCCTGCGGCTACGGAGTGCGCCCCTCCCACACCGTCCTCCTGAGCCTGGCCATCATACTGCTCTTCACCGGCGTCTTCTGGGCGGCGGGGGCCCTGCAGCCGGACGGAAGAGACGCCGGCCCAGCCTCTAGTCAGGACGGCTTGACGTCGACAGTGTCGCTCAACGACGCATTCTACTTCAGCAGTATGCAGTTTTTGGGCAAGACTCCCCAGAACTTCAGCATCAATGAGGGCTACGAATTCTTGACGGTGATTGAGACCCTGCTGGGCTGGATCCTCATGGCTCTCTTCCTGGTCACCATGAGCCGGGTGATGCTGAGGTGAAGGTGGCAGGCAGGAAAACCGTTATAAACTTCGAACAGGGGAATAAACCGGAAGAGGTAGGATGGAATGATCAAGCACATTGTGATGTTCAGGTTCAGAAAGTATGCGGAGAGCAATAACAAGCAGGGCAATATGCAGATGCTGAAGGCTTATCTGGAGGCCCTTCCCGCCCAGATCAATGAGATCAAGTTCTTTCAGGTGGGCGTCAACTTCTTCGAGGCCCCGGTGGCCTACGATCTGGTGCTCGTCTCCGAGTTTTTAACCAAAGAGGCCCTTTACAGCTATCAACAGCACCCGGAGCACCTCAAGGTGGCCGACTTCGTGGGCAAGGTCTGCGAGAGCCGGATCGTAGTTGACTATGCCTTTTGATGCCGCTATGAAGATAGGCGTCTGCGGCATAGCCTGCCAGGCCTGCCCCCGCCTGGCATCGGGGCAGTGCCCCAACGGCGAGGCAGGCTGCCGGCCCCGCGAGAACAGGATGTGCATGATCGCGACCTGCGCCTTCCGGAGAGGTGTGGCTCTGTGCTTCCAGTGCCCTGATTTTCCCTGCGAGACCACCAAACAGGGGCCGGTTAGCTACGGATACTGCCGGTACATCTCAGGAAAGGATCTCTGATCTTCGGCCTGCATTCTGTCCACAATTATTCGCCTGAGTAGATGAATGGATAACCCGGCTTCAGTACTGCCGGGCCATGTAGGTCCTGCCAGGACTCTTCTTGCCGCAGACGGCACAGGCTGCCTCCGGGAAGCTCTGGTACTGCGGCTCGCCCAGCATATTGGCCTCCACCTGATCTTCGAGCTGATGGCCGCAATCCACATCCCCACACCAGGGTACGAGAGCTACCCCGGCCTGGGTCTGCACTTTAGCCTCACTGATGCTGGCCGCCTCCTTCACCATTTCCTCATGAAATAGCCTGGATCTTGCAGTGAGCGTTGCTTGAAGCTCTTGCCCTTCTTTGAGTATGGCCTCCACCAGCCCCCCCATGGGCACTGCCTTCTTGACGCCGTCCCGGCGGGCCAGTGTGACGACCCCCTTCTCGATGTCCCTCGGCCCCACCTCCAGCCGGACAGGCACACCCTTCATCTCCCATTTGTAGAATTTGGCTCCCGGCCGCTCGTCGCTGGTATCCAGCTCTACTCTTATACGGGCGGCAGAGAGAGCCGCTTTCAGATCGCTGCAGACCGCCAGCACCTTCTCCTTGTCGCCTAAAAGGATGGGCACAATCACCACCTGGGTCGGAGCCACCTCCCAGGGCAGGGCCAGGCCTTTTTCGTCTCCGTGCACTGATATGAGGGCGGCGATGCAGCGCTCCGATATTCCGTAGCAGGTCTGGGATACCAGCTTCTGCTCACCGTTCTCCGCCTCGTATGTGATCTCGTAGGTCCTGGCGAAGGTCGATCCCAGGTGATGGGCTGTGCCCACCTGAAGGGTCCTGCCGTCCGGCATGATCACATCTATGGCCGTGGTGTAGTCCGCACCGGGGAACTTGTCCCAACTGGGGCGGCGGCTGACCAGGAAGGGCAGTGCCAGGCGGCGGTAGAACTGTGAGTACCTCTGGATGGCCGTCTCCACCTGGGCTGCAGCCTCCTCCCAGGTGGCATGAACGGTGTGGGCCTCCTTGAAGGACGTGATCTCCCGCAGGCGAATGAGCGGCCTCGTATGCTTGG
>CAYQKI010000136.1:0-1139 GCA_964418105.1 uncultured Methanotrichaceae archaeon
GCATCCAGGTCCAGGTTGTAGAGCATCCTGGCCAGCAGCCGGCTGGGCCGGTCGATGTCTCCGAACTCCTCAATGGCCCTGATCAGCTTGGGCCGCCCGGCCAGGTAGCCCACCAGCTCGTCGATCTCGGCATGGCTCATGCGGGTGAGCACGCGGTGCAGCCTCATGCCCGTCTCCAGCTCCCGGCCCAGGGCCGCCCGCCACAGCCGGTCGTACTCCGCCAGCCGCAGGGCAGAGGGATCAGACTCCAGGCTGGCTGCGGCAGCCACTCCCCCGGCAATCTTGGCCGCCACCAGACCGGGAAATATGCCCCCTCCGGAGGTGGGCTTGACCTGCCCCGCGGCGTCGCCCACTGCCAGCAGCCCCTGCACTGCCGTGGCAGCAGCCGGGCCGAGGGGCAGGCCCCCCACGTTCAGAGCTACAGCCGAGCCCAGCAGCCTCCCGGCTATCTCCGGCCTCTTTAGAAAAGCGCGCAGCCTCTCGCAGCCCCGGTCGCGGGCGGCAAGCCCAATCCTGGCCCGCCCTTCCCCCAGGGGAATCACCCAGGCAAAGAGCCCCGGAGCCTGGCCCAGGTGCACCTCCACCTTCTCCGGATCTTCTACTCTGAAGGGCACCTCCACCTGCGCCCCGGAGAGGACCATCTGGGGTTGGGGAACGCCGGCCTGGCGGGCCAGCTTCGCTGAGACTCCCTCCGCGGATATGACCACAGTGGCCCGCAACGCCCCGCCTCCCTCCAGATGCAGTGTGCAGCCCTGCTCATTTCGGGTGATGCTCCTCACGGCAGAGCACAGCTCCAGCCGCGCCCCCTCCTGCACCGCCTGGGCGGCCATGGCCCGGTCAAAGAGCCTCCTGTCCACCACCCAGGCCTTGCATGATTTTGCCTTGAAGTCCAGGATGCTGCCGCCAGGAGATACGATGGATGCGCCCTTCATGCCGCGCAGGAGGAAGGAGCCCGGCCCCAGCTCCGACTCGGCCAGGGCTTCGCTGCCCAAGAGCCCGGCGCACTGCACCGGCCAGCCCACGGCAGCATGCTCCTCCAGCAGAATGGTGCGCGCTCCGGCCTTGGCAGCATGCTTGGCGGCCATGGAGCCCGCCGGGCCGGCACCGATGACGGCCACATCGAATGTATCCATATTCGA
>CAYQKI010000136.1:1239-4228 GCA_964418105.1 uncultured Methanotrichaceae archaeon
CCATTCCGGAAAACCATAAATACTTTCCTAATCTCTTTTACAGGACATGAAGGCCGATATATCCTTGCTACTGCTCCTGATCTTTTCATCCGCTCTATCTGCCGGGGCGTCTGGGGAATCTGGAATTTTTGGTGATTCTAATTTTTCTGAGGTTTCGGAGGTTTCTGCTGTGCCGGAGGGACTATTCCAGGATAACAGGTCACAGGATCTGCCCGACCGCCAGAGCATTGAATTTAAGGGCTGCGGCGAGCTGCTCCTGCCCCATGTGAAGAATTCTGGCCGGGAAAACGTCTCCATCCTGAGCCTGCTGCCCATATTCCTCGCCAACCAATCGATAACCGGGACGGCTATCATGCCTGATAATGGCAGCAACAGTACAGCTTTTCTGTGCATATCCCCCTTCAGCGTCTCCGACTTCCTGTCAGTGCTTGACGGATCCGGGATTTATTCGAGGGACAATTGCCTGGATGGCATCTCCAGCGGCCAATTATCGGCAAACGGCTCCGGCCTGGCAGAGTTTCGCTTCCCTCCGGCTGAAAGCGGCATGTACGCCGTGTATATCGCCGCGCCGCAATCTGCCGGGAAAAACGAATCGGATATAGAAGCCCGGCCACTACTGGTCACGGAAACGGACCTCGAGCTCATCATGCCGGACAGAATTTTGCCGGATGAGCAGTTCATCTCCATTGAGCTGAATACCACTGTTTTGGATAACGAAAGCAAGTTCTTTGCGGCGGTCATGATGCTGGAGAGCGACTACCGGAATGCCAGCCTGACCCTGTCCGAGAATGGCAGCAGCGAATGCACCGATATGACACTCACACTATCGGGACAGTCCATGTCCATACCCTGCCCCTTCCGCCTCTCCGCTGGACTTCTCTTCAGTATGCTGCCCTTGCTGCCTGAAAACAGCGCGGTGGGGCTTCAGGAGTCCTCCCTGCCGGGAGCCGGGCTCACCCTTATGAGCGAGAATCCCTGGAAGAGTGGCCGGTATATGGTAACCTGCTGCGCATATTCCAGAGAGAGGGGCCTTCTGGGGGCAGAGCAGAGGACGGTCGAGGTGATCTGACCACAGTCAATCGTATTATATCAGCAGTAACGCCATCACCCACCGTTCCAATATATCCGCCATCACTCCAAAATTCGCCACACCATAGCTATTTTTTAATTTCAGGAAATTTTTTAAAAAAAACTCTCTTGCGGTTAAGCTCTTTACTATCTGCATAATCCTTGATGGCGAATATTTTGGCGCAGCTCCAATGAAAATATGAACATGATCACCATCAGTACCGATAGCGTCAAAATCGAAACAATATCGCTTTCCTATTTCAGAACATATAAATTTTATGTAATTTATTCGATCTCTATCGATAAGTAGCTTATTACGATATTTTATACAAAATACCATATGATATCGGATTTTATAAGCAGAATGTTTCGCCTTTTTTACCTCAATCATATGCATGCAGAATATGCAGCCTTCCTTAAGACGGTTTCCTGACCATCCCCGCAGCAAGCTGCGGGGTATTCATTAAAAATAATAAGAATTATAAAAACTTATGCGTATGACTATAACACATGAAAGACATCCCAGATCAAATTGAGCCATAGGAAATAGCGAACGACCCTGCAACACAAATCCCATTTGGCGGGAGGCGTCTAAGCCTCTGCCGCCTCGTAATCGGTGTCGATGGTGTCCGAAAGCCCGTCTTCGGTATGAGCGGTCACCATGCGCTCGGAGACGTCCTGATCGGATAATATCTCCAAAAACCGTTTTGTATATCCATCTCTCTCAGAGGCCCTCTGGCTGTCGAAGATATTGCGGTACTCTGATATGGTGGACGGGGCGACTCGCAGGCTCTCCGCCATATCTTTGACAGATTTGCCTGACTCTGATAAACGCATAAATTCATCTCTATCAAAGGGCGGCTTCAAATCCGACTCCCGGAAGAGGTGGAGCTTGATTCGCGCCCGGCTGACGGTCTTATTGAGGGCTCTATCCCCGAGCTGCTCTGCGATCTCAGTGTCGGAGAGCCCTTTGTAAAATAGCCTGACTGTTGAAGACAACTGCTCGGCAGTGAGTTTGGTCTGGATACCGTATTGCTTTATCATCTCCCGGACCACCCCCAGCAATGCCCTCTCGATCTCGCCGCTCCCACGGAGACTACCATGACGGGTGGCCTGCTTCTCTACGACCTTGGTGGTGGCGCCCATCTTCATAACTAGGTCACGGAGCTGATCAGTCCTGCCGCTCATGTAAAATTTACACCCCTTGACAAACTCCCTAGTTTATAGTATAAAGAGATTTCCATTGTATTACAAACCTTTTTATACACGGCCTTCGTCTGAGAAGGCGGAATGTCCGAGACCAGCATTTATGTTGTAAAGACCACTGCGAATCAGGAAAGAGCAGTGGCCAACATGCTCGCCCAGATAGCGCGCAAGGAAAAGTATGATATAAGGGCACTGCTGGTACCAGATGTGCTGAAGGGCTACGTTCTTGTGGAATCATCCGCACCGGAGATCGTAGACCAGGCAATTCAGGGTATCCCCCACGCACGCTCAGTGATAAAAGGGGCCTCGAGCATCCAAGAGGTTGAGCACTTCCTCTCACCCAAGCCTGCTGTCATCGGAATTAATGACGGGGCTATTGTAGAGCTCATATCCGGGCCGTTCAAAGGAGAGAAGGCAAGGGTCAAGCGCGTGGACGTTGCCAAGGAAGAGATCACAGTGGAGCTCTTTGAAGCTATGGTGCCCATCCCCATTACCGTGCGGGGAGATCACGTGCGCGTGCTCAGCAAAGATGAAGCTTAGTATATTTAGAGGTGACAAGTTTTGGCAAATGTGGTAGAAGCATTGGTTCCCGGCGGCAAGGCCAGCGCGGGGCCACCTTTGGGCCCGGCTCTCGGACCGTTGGGCGTAAATGTAGCCCAGGTGGTTGCCAAGATCAATGAGCAGACCAAAGATCTCAATGGAATGCAGGTTCCGG
>CAYQKI010000137.1:0-2316 GCA_964418105.1 uncultured Methanotrichaceae archaeon
AGATGATGTTGGGGATGTTGCCGGGGATGAGCATGCCGCCGGAGATGAGCAGGCCGTAGAGAGCAGCGTTGATCTGCTTCTGGGTTAAGGCCTTGGATATCTCAGCCGCTGTGAGCGTGGCGTTATCCAGGATGGCGGAGATCATGTTCACCCAGAAGAGTACGTAGTCCGGGATCTTGGTGAAGTACTTGAATATGATGACCTCCATTCCGGCGCCAAGCAGGAAGAGAGCGGCCACGAAGGCATAGACCTTGAGGGTCCTGATGAGAACCTCTTTCATGCTGCTGCCCTCGGTGGAGCCCATGATCTCGCCCTTGCCGCTGGGGGATGGCTTGACATAGAACATGGCAAATATGGAGCAGAGCAGGACGCCCAGGACGATGAGAATGCCCAGTTGATCCGCCAGATAGAAGAAGCCGGCGTTGCCGGGTCCGCCATCATACAGGGGTGCGCCCTGCAGCTTGGAGATGGCTATGGTGGACAGGGGCTCGCCCAGAGGGGTGAGCACTGCGCCGAGGCCAATGGCAAAGCAGGCGATGATCACATAGTTGATCTTGTTCTTTCTGTCCAGGGGCAGAGTATTGGCGATCTCGCAGAGGAAGAGCGAGGAGATGATGGCGGTGATGACCGAGCAGATCAAACCCAGAATGAATGTGCTGGCAAATATGATCACACCCAGGTTCATCTTTTTGACCAGGCCGTCCATGAATTTCTGGAATGCCTTTTGGCCATAGAGGAATATGATTCCGGCCACCAGTACGGCAGGCACAATACCCTTGATAATGGGCTCCTCAGCCGCCGTCATGATGACTTCCATCGTCCACTTGTTGGTTACAGTGACCGCAGCCGCGCCCATGATAAATAGAAATACCTCTAAATTATGTTCGACAACTTTCACCTTGAAAGGTAATAACAACACCAAGAAGGCTATAAAGAACAGAGCCATATCGACTGTAGTGACTTCCAGCCCCATTAGAGAAACCATTAGACCACCTCGTTATTTCTTATCCTACATCCGCCCTCCGAAATGAGAGCCTGGTAGTCGGATGTCCTTCCAATATTAAACGCTTTTGGTTTTTATTTGGGCGATTAGACCGGTGTAGATCGGGAAAAATCATATTAACATGTGCTTTTAGGATCAAAAAGGAAATAGGGTAAATTAAAAACTTAAAATAATCTGAAATTAGATCTCAATAATTAAAATCTATATCGAAGACATAGTATCCATCTAAATCCGGAAATAATGCCTTAAAAGGTTTTTTCCAAAATAGTTATTTGGCTATTTTCCGGTAAATTGGCCAGAAAAAGCGCATCGCTTCACCTGAGATCACAGAGACTGTTGGCACCTTGCTGCGCATTAAAAAGCCGGCACGGCAAAGACCGGCTTCATGCGAATCACCAGCACCGTTCTCCCGGCTTTATTAGCCACGTCGTAGGTCCTGCTACCGATTCTGCCGGTGTGCATGGTGTCCTTTCCAACAGAGCTCAGGGCAATTAGAGATGCATCCAGCTCATCGCCTTTGCTGCATATCTGCTCCACAGGATCGCCAACAATCACCTCTGTGGTGACATTCAAACCTGGCCGGTCGATCTCCCGGCGGATAGCCTCCAGCTTCTCCTCCGCGTCTTTAATGGATGCCGCCAGCTCCTCTTCAGTCTCTCCCCGGGAGACCACATGGAGAAGGTGAATCTCACCTATGCCAGAAATGCCCTTCAGGAAGGATAAAGCCGCCTCAGCGGGCATGGAGAAGTCGGTTGGGACCAGCACTCTGGAGAAGATATTGGGGCAATGCTTTTCCAGGACATCCTTTCCATCAGCCTTTCTAAAGCGCATGATGAGCAGATGCCTGTCGCCGAAGCGCAGCACATTGCGGGAGACGCTCCCCAGGAGGACGCTCTCGATGAGGCTCTTTCCTCTGGCCCCCATGACCACCAGGGATGCCCCGTCATCGGCAGCAACCTTCTGGATGGCTGCCGCCACGCCTCCCTCCAGGACGGAGACGGCGTGGGTCTTCACGGCGATGCCGGGCGGCAGCCGCTTCTTCTCCTCCTCCAGCCTCTTTTCCGCCTGCTTTACCTCAGTGAGCGGATCCCAGAATCTGGTCAGTGTCGGCCTGGTTACCACGTTGAGGACCTTGACCTCCCTGACCCCAGGGATCTCGGCCACGCACTCCAGAGCCTTACCGGCATAAGAGGAGAAGTCAGTAGCCACCAATACCTTTTCAAACATGACAATTCACCGGCAGCAGAATATATCATTAATAATACTTAAAATCAATGCAATGGCGCGCCGAAGGCCTCCTCCTCCAGCTCCAG
>CAYQKI010000137.1:2416-4211 GCA_964418105.1 uncultured Methanotrichaceae archaeon
GAAAAGCCCTTGCGTATGACGTTCTCCCGGATGAGGTCGGATGCCGTCTCCAGGCCGATGGCAAACTCAGTGGGAAGGCGGGAGAGGCAGGCTCCGATCGTCTCGCTATTGACATACTCGGGCCGGGTCTCGATGACCAGCTTCTTGATGCCCAGGGCCTCCAGCCGCTTGAGGATCTCATCCCGCGCTGCGACGGGCATCTCCTGGGGGTCGAGGAAGCTGCCGCTGGTGTAGATCTTGACAACAGAGACTTCCGGCGAGGACCGCTCCAAGCCGTACTCGAATTGAACAATCAGGTCGTCGGCCGTGGCCGGCGCCCCCTCTCCGGCGTAGCCGCACATGGTGCAGCGGTTCCAGCGGCAGCCCACTGTGCGCAGGATCATGGTCAGGGATTCGGCACACCTGCCGTCCTGAAGATCCTGGGAGCGCCAGACGGTGACCGGTTTCTTGAGGTCCAGCTCTCTATTCTGTTTTCCTTCAGACATTGATTTTGCCATAGATAGATCCTTCATTATCCTTCTGGGAAAATAAAATATCTCGTTCTCTGCGCCTCTGTGTCTCTGTGGTTGAGTTCAACAGCCAAACGACCTGCTGCCAGCAGCTAACCAAACCACAGAGGCACAGAGACACAGAGATAAAGGGACGGAGAAGGGAAATGCCTTCCTTCGCCCCCATGTCGCACCCTCATCAAATGCAACTTCATCCTAAATACTGCAGGGCGCTGATCCCCGCCGAGGCCCCGCTGCCCACGGCGGTGGCCACCTGCAGCCTTCCCCCGGTCAGGTCTCCGGCGGCGAAGACTCCGGGCATGCTCGTCTCCTGGTTGAGGCGGTTGACCTTGACAAAGCCGCCCGGCGTGAGCTCCAGCCCCAGGGACTCGGCCAGATCCACATTGGGCTTCATGCCCATCTCCACGAAGACGCCCTCCACCTTGGAGGAGCGGGGGGTGTTGCCCACTTTGAACTCCACGCTGGTGACGAACTGCTCGCCTGAGATCTCAGTCACCTCCGCCCCGAAGGTGGCGGTGTAGTTTGAGAGGCTCTTGATGCGCTCCAGGTAGACCGGCTCGGCGACAAGCCTGTCGCGCGAGGAGATGAGATGCACCCGGCTGGCAATGCCCGCCAGGTAGAGGACCGCCCGGGCGGCGCCGTTGCCGTAGCCGACGATGGCCACAGGCTTGTTTCGGAATAGCGCGCCGTCGCAGTGCACGCAGTAGGAGACGCCTCTACTCGTCAGCTCCTTTTCACCGGGCACGCCTATGGGGCGGTGGCTGGCGCCCATGGCCAGGATGACAGACTTCGACTCGTACTGCCAGTTCTCGGTCTTGAGGCGGAAGAAGTCGCCCAGGTTGACGATCTTCTCCACGTTCTCAGTCTGGTTTTCCGCCCCGAACTTCTGAGCCTGAGAGAGCATCCTCTCCGATAGCTCGATGCCCTGGATGCCATCGGGAAAGCCGGGGTAATTCTCATAGAGGCCGCCCATGGACTGCTGCGATGCGTAGATGTTGCCGAGGACCAGCGTCTTCTTGCCGCCTCGCGCGCAGTACATGGCCGCGGTCAGCCCCGCCGGGCCCGCTCCCACTATGACGACGTCATGCAAGCCAATATCACCATAAACAAGCAGCCCTTCAAGGTAGATAAAGGGTATGCAGGCTGGAATTGGGGGCGGCGTTGGGGCGGTTTTACCCGCAATGTTTTTAGACTAGAAGGTGATTGTAGGGGATGCCTCGTGCAGCATGCGAGCGCCGATAGTGTAGCGGTTATCACTAGGCGTTGCCAACGCCTAAACTCGGGTT
>CAYQKI010000138.1:0-1462 GCA_964418105.1 uncultured Methanotrichaceae archaeon
CTCTCCCCGACCTGAAACCCCGAGACAAATATACCGTAAACTAACATAACATCCTGTTACATATTATCTTCTCGATCCTATTTATCTCAAAAGGCAGCGTTCTACCAGAAGATTCCTCCAATAGTACAAATCAGCTCCTCCAGCATCTCTCCGGAGGTTAGTAACAAACTGTTACAGGCATAAATCATGTAACAAACTGTTATTATGCATCGGAGGGTTGAATTCGCGCCAGTTGCTCCTGCAGCTTTGATGAGTCTGGCAGCCTTGCCCTTCTTCTCGAAATCGACTCTATCCGGAAACATATGTGCGGCCCGACGCATGGCTCTCAGAGCCTGCACCCGATGGATCACTTTCTCCTCCCTGGTGGAGATGGTCCTGATGGAATCGTTGGTCGACAGGCTCTTCAGCCTTCGATCTGTCTCAAATGCCTCCACGAGGACCTGCGCCCGGAAGGTCTCTATGGTGGTTATGGTCAGCTTGGGCCTTCCCAGGATGAATGTTACAGCGCTCCTCTCCAGGTCCGCCAAATGCCGCAGGGCGTTTACCGGCGTGATGATGTTTTTCTTCTTGGCCGATTCGATGGCCTGCCACTCCTTCTTGACCCGGGCGTAGAGGCTCTTCGTCTCAGGAGTGGCTGGGAGGCTATCCAGAGCCTTCAGGCAATCCTCCAGCCCCTGGCGCTGCCCTGATAAAAGAGTCCAGAAGCCCTCTTCGAAATCCCCGATCAGGGCTTCCATCTTTCTGTTGGCCTTCTCCAGCCTCTCCCATTCGAGGTAGGAATGGCTATCGCAATCATTGCGCCCTGGGTCAGACCTGCTGCGGGCATTCAGAGTCTCGACGAGCTCTCGCTCCCGTTCCTTGAGCTTGGCGAGTTCTGCATTTTGCAGGGCAATGAGATCGTCCTGTTCGCTTATCCTGGCCTCGAGCTCTGTTATAGTTCTCTTGAGCTGTGCCGGCTCAGATGAAGAAAGCTCTCCCGCAGCCCGAAAGGCGTTTATATCATAGGCAGCAACCTTATTCATGCCTGTAGCCTCAACTCGTTCCGAGCTTCATGACTTCAACTCCGGTGCGGGTTTCTGGTGCGAACCTCCCAAAGAATCGCATACAGGCCCCGGAGAGCCTGGGCAGCTCTCCGTGATCACTCTTCTAATTATACTTTTGTATGTCCAGCGATGCTTCTTATTGAAGAAATGCGTTGAACTGCTCTGATTCTGCGCTGCTGAAATGCGAAAAAAACTTTTAGGTGTGCATTCAGCCCGAACGCAAAGCCTTTTATGCTTTACATATATCATTAATCTGCCTATCATTGATCCGCCTCGCTTCTAAGTTAGCCACGGCTTGTTAGGCCTGGCATGAGGTTAGGTAGGCACATCACAAAGCCATCTCACCACTGGCTTTGCTATGGCTTCGCGGCGAATGAGCCCACACTCTTCGTCGCGAAGACAAACTTCTCCTGCCCTTC
>CAYQKI010000138.1:1562-4207 GCA_964418105.1 uncultured Methanotrichaceae archaeon
AAATACTGCTACAACTTTTAAATAGTCGAAATCTTTTCGACTATGCTGTGAAGCGGACTATATGCGGCGTATCTGCTTGGGTGTGTGGGCACTTAAGGAGCTGAAGGCATCTGCCCCTTTCTCTGGAGCTGCTGCCTCTGCCGCCTGTAGGCTTCGCTTCGCCTCGTTAGAATAGCAGAGGATGTGGTGAGCTGATGTGCCGAATGAGGATAACGGCCCGAAGAGCTGAGGCTCTTTTACGGCAGGCTCCTTTCATGGGGGCGGATGCGTGAAGAAGGAGTTTGCGGGAACTCTCCAGACCAGCTTTTGCATGATGGGCGCAGTTCATCTCAACCTGGAGATTCCTGGATCATTCCTGGGAGACGCAAACCAGTTCCTGAATGGCGTCAAGGGAAAGCGGGTTTTAGTTACCGTAGAAACCCAGGAGGTGCAGCCTTGAGACCACTCTCAACTTATTACAAATCTTTAAATATAATAAGATTCAATGCCTCCGCCAATGTTCAGGCCTTCCGGCTCGTGAGCAGACCCCTTCTGGGGGACTCCATCGATGTTTCTTGAGCCCCTCCGGGAGCCTGGCACGAGGCTCGCCTCCGAGCACCATGGAGGCAAAGCCGGCCGTTTTTGGGGTTCTGAGAAGGTTGTCCTCGAAGATATCACCATCTTCCGGCCTCGCATGTGCAAGAGCTGCAAGCATGAGGCTGTAGTCTTCGATGTTCGAGAGGTCCCCTATTGCCCCAGTTGCGGCATAGAGCCCCTCAGATCAGAGCCAAAGAGGAGATCGAGGCAGGATATCGAAAGATACAGGAGGCTGAAGGAGCAGAAGAGAGGCAGAATAATATATAAATGATGAATGCCGGATACGTTCTTGATGGGCTGCTGACCTCAATCCTTTGAGGCCCTGTCAGCCGCAATGATCACCATTTGAGGCGGGTTTTGGGATGGAGGAGACAGAGCTGTATAAGGAGATGGCCAAGCTCGACCGTGAGCTTTTGGCCATGATTGAGGCCGATCCGGATCTGGAAGAGATCTATGCCGAGGAGCTGGGCGAAGCCCCCGGCTCAGTGGTCTACCTCCCCCGAGCCCCCACGCCGGAGGACTGGGCCCGTGCCCAGGAGCTGGCAAACAGAAAATAGAGGTTTTTATGTCTTTCAGGCCAAAGGATACCTTACGAATGCTAGCGGACGCTGGCGCAGATCCTGAATCCCTGCTCGTCCTGGAGCGCCAGGAGAAAGCCGATTACATAGAGCTGGGCCTGCCCAGCCAGGGCATAGCCAAGGTCCTGGAGCTGGTGGGTGTGCTCAGGGCTGGGGGCAAGAAGAGGATCAACTATCATAAGCAACGCAACATCTGGTGCAAAGGCCCTCATTACCCCGTTTTGCGGGACCACTACAGGCAAAACAGGCAACAGTTCCGCCAGTCTCGCGGACTGCCTCTGTAACGGGCCTCAGCATAGCGATTTCTGCGCCAATTCTATTCGAGAGAATTTTATAAGCATCTTTTCCACCCCGTAAAGCACGGGTTTAGGCGGCGGAAAAAGATCATTCTTATAGTGTTTGGGACCGCGGAGGTCCGGGAGGTTAATTCATCCAGGCTCTTCATCCCCGGCCTGGGGCTTGTGTCAGGACATAACTTCATTAAGTTCAGCCAACAGTCAAGCGAGGATAGGAGCTATCCTCTGTCTTGGCCTCCTTTGGTCCAAAATACGACGATCACCGGAAAGCTGGGGCCGGGTAGACAAGAAATCCTTCATTTTCCCTCACCGAGACAAATTCGCTCCCTTTTTTCTGCCCGACCTCAGCCCGGAAATGGCCGCCCTTTGGGAAGACATGCCGCCTTCTTTGTGCAGCCCTCTGTCTGCCCTCTGAGCGGCCCTAATTTGGAGGTTTAAAGATATGGCAAAGAATGAATCCAATTGCTGTGGTGATGAACCGTCAGGCGAGCAGGCTTGCGAATGTATTCCTCAGGCCCTGGAGATTCGGGTGACGCCCAATGGCACGCGCCTTTTAGCCGTGGACAGGGAGAGGATGTACCGGACGGGAGACGGCAACCTCTGGCTCTCTCGTGAGGATTACAAGGCCTGGTCCAGGGAGCTGGGCCTGGAGGTGGATCCAGTGGTCTGGTTTACTCGCATGGGCCATCCCCTGCCCTCTGATGTCAAGGTATGACGGCCAGGAAAGGCCCTCCCAAAGACTACCAAGAGATCAGTGCCAGGGTTGAGCAGGCATCGAAGCTGATGGCTGGCGGCCTCTCCGAGGCCAGGGCTGCCAAGCAGGTCGGGCTGCCCAGATCCAGCCTTCAGCAGTATTTGAAGCACGGCGTGCCGAAACCTGGCCTGCCAAACCTGCCAAAAGCAGACCTGCCAAGACCCAAAACCTGCCAAGATGACTTGGCAGGGGTAAACCGAGATGCTCAGACGCCGCCTGCCAGGAATTCTCAGCCGTCCCAGCGGGACGATTCCGGCAGATTTCTGGCAGGAAACTCGGCAGGCTCTCTGATCGACAAGCCGACCCGCCAGGCCCGGGTGAAGTTCGAGGCAGCGACGCCGGAGGTTGCCAGGAAGCTGATTGCCATCTTCGAGGCCCTGCCCGACGACGAGCCGGAGCTGGTGCTGGCCTTTGCCAGGGAGATCCTGGACCGGGGCCTGG
>CAYQKI010000139.1:0-4124 GCA_964418105.1 uncultured Methanotrichaceae archaeon
GGCGGGATATGCCTGTTCGGCGGGACAGCTCCAGATCGGAGAGCATGGGATACTTTACAAAGGCATAGAGGGTGAGCTTATCCTTCTCGGTGAGCTTGGACTCCTCCCCAAGCGCTGCTCTGGGGGCGGTTATCTCTTCGGGCAGGTCGGACCTTGCCAGGTCGAACAGTCCGTCGACGGCCAGGGCAGCATCTGCCGAATATCCGGACACCTGGAAGGGATAGTGGAAATATTGGATATCCTCCACGTAGTCGTTCCTATAGTATTCGTCAATTATAGGATCGTAGTTTACCCGGAAATCGGTGAGGCTCTTGGAGTAAAAGACTGAAACGGAATCAGTGTCTGTAGCAATGTGCGATACGCAATTGGGATAGCCGACCCAGCTCTGGTAGGCTGGCGAGCCCATTCTCACCTCAAATGGAGCCGTCGGGGTGTACTTGACGAACACAGAGGTCAGGATTTCGGCACCTACAGCTTCTCCGGATGGAACATTCAGTAGCTTGATGAGTTTCCAGTCTCTAAATTTTCTCTTGCTCTTGAAAATGGTCGAGCGATCAACGCCTATGTTGGAAGCAAGGTCTATGTCACTGAGCCCCGGATATCTGGCAAGACCGTAAAGAACTAACCTCTCCTTTGATGTTAATTTTAGCTGCATTCGCATATCATATACATTTTATAACTATTTATAGGTTGCCTATTCTAGATTTATGGATATATCTCCGCTCCGTATACATTAGAAGGTAAGGTCCATTTTGCCAGAATTTGGAATGTAAGCTTTTTTCCTTATGGAGAAGGGGGTATCATGTCCAGGGACTACGACGTCTGCAATCTCAATTATCTTCTTGAGGCTGGCCTCGGCCAGATTGCGGTCGGTGTGCAGGGCTGGGGGGACTTCTTTCAGGAAGTTGCCCATGGTAGGCAGTGCATCGCCTGCTATTACTATTATTCCGGCTTCTGTCATCTGGTCCGGATGGCTTGGCCCCGCTCCTGCGGCGCCATGCTGAAGGTTGAGACATACAATGGAGCCGTCAACTACCACAGATATGCTGTCCGGGCTATGGCCGGCAGTGGCCATAATGGAGACTCCAGGCGCTATGATCTCTCCGTCCCCCGTCCCTGCCTTGCTCGCCTCTCTGAAAAGGTGGTTTCCGCCACAGTGGTCAGGGTGGGAATGGGTGTTGACGATGATGTCCACGTCCTCCGGGCGGAGGCCCAGCTCCACCAGGGCACTGACTATTGTGCTCTCCTCTCCAGCCAGGCCCGTGTCCACCACAATTCTGTGCGGCCCGCTGGCGATCAGAACCACCGAGGAGCGGGCGTCCAAAATCCGGCCCAGTTCGTCCCTCTCTATCGATCCCGGCTTGAGGAGATAGACTTTGGGACGGCGGAGGGCAGCGGGAGGGCAGACGCCCCTGCCCTCCAGCCCCGATGCAGAGTGCATCTCAGGAGAGGTAGAGCTTCTGTAGCTTTTCGCAGAGCCTCTCCACCTGGGCGACCGCCGTGCCGATGTACTGATGAGGGTCCAGCAGAGATGCTATCTCCTCCGGCTTCAGATGGCGGGTTACGGTATCGTTGTCCAGGAGCACTTCGGCCAGCTCCCTCTTCTGCTCGAAGGCGGTCATGCTGCTCTGCCGCATGATCTCATGGGCCTGCTGCCTGCCAACTCCCTTTTTGGCCAGCTCCACCATCACATTCTCGGCCATGTTCAGGCCGTGCAGTAGGGTCAGATTGCGCTCGATGTTCTCCGGTCGCAGCCTCATATTGGCCAGGGTGCGGGTGGCCAGGGTGATGAGGTGGTCTGTGAAGATGAACGCCTCCGGGAAGACGATCCTCTCCGCGCTGCTGTTGGTCAGGTCGCGCTCATCCCACAGGGGGATGTTTTCAAAGGCCGGGATGAGCTGGGCTCGTACGATGCGAGAGAGGCCGCAGATCTGCTCGGACTTGATGGGATTTCTCTTGTGGGGCATGGTCGACGAGCCCACCTGCTTTTTGCCGAAGCCCTCCTCGACCTCGGCGATCTCCGTGCGCTGCAATGAGCGCATCTCCACGAAGATCTTGTCCAGGGTGGAGGCGACCAGAGCCATCCAGCAGATCATCTCTGCATGCCTGTCGCGCTGCACCACCTGATTGGAGACATCGACCTCACCCAGGCCCAGGTGGGCCATGACCCTGGATTGAATCTCCATTCCCATCCTGCCATAGGCGGCCTGGGTCCCCACGGCTCCGCTCATCTTGCCCACTGCGGCGCGGGGGCGGAGCTGCTGCAGCCTCTCGATGTGGCGGCCAATCTCCGAAGCCCAGATGGCAAACCGCAGGCCGTAGGTGGTCGGAACTGCGATCTGGCCGTGCGTCCTGCCCGCGCATACCAGGCTTTTGTTCTTCTCTGCCAGGTCCAGCAGCAGCGCCAGAAGCTTCTTGAGCTTGGGCTCCAGCACATCAAAGGATGCCCTGATCTGCAGGCCGGTGGCGGTATCGAGGATGTCGTTGGATGTGGCCCCCAGGTGGATCCATTCTCCATACTTCGGTGCGCATTCGGCCATGGCCAGGACGGTGGCCATCATGTCGTGGCCGATCTCATCCTCGATCTGCTTGGCCCTCTCCGGTTTTGTAGCCTCGGCTGCATCTGCGATCTCTGCCGCTGCGCCCTGGGGGATCATGCCCAGCTCCTCCTCGGCGCGGGAGAGAGCTGCCTCTACGCGAAAGAGGCAGCGGAGGCGGCCGTCCTCCTCCCAGATATCCTTCATCTCTTTGGTGCCGTATCGAAATTCAATAGGGTGAATAGACATAGGGCGGAGATGGTTCCTAGGGGTTGATGAGCTTTTGCCTGCAAGCAGTTCCGATTATAATGGGCGTATAACAAATAAAAAATATAATAAAATATTAATAGTAAAAGCTCAATAAGCATATTGGGATGGAATTGGGAGAGCAGACTATGAGTGGGAGAAGAGATGGGGGCGAGGTCTATGACCGGGGCGTCATGAAGGCCAGGGTCTGTGACTGCGGTGGCAGGAAGGCCGGGACCGGAAACTGTTTCCGCAAAGCAGCAGAGAGGCGGGGCCTGGGGCTTTCGGCAGCGAAAACCGGATGTGTCGCGGCACTCCTCGTCTTACTGTCACTGCTTTTCAGCTCGGCCCTGGCAGGCGCGTCCCCCGCCGGCTCCGGCGATGATGGCAGCATTTCCTTTTCAGAGCGCCTTCCCGTGAGGGGCAGCGAGATTTCGGTTCACGGAATCAGAGCCAGAATCCTCCTGATGCCATAGAGGCAGAACAATCCTATCCAGCCTACATCCCTTCAGCCAACGCGGGCATGGTAGTTGCATCCCTCATCAGCAATCAGATAATAGAGAGCAGTAATCTTCTGGCCAGGTTTGGGTCTCTGCCAGCCGCAGCGCCCAATGCCACGTCCAGTGCCGCCGCGAATCAGTCAGAGGCTGGAGGTCTTTCTGCGGCAGAGCAAGAGGCCACGCCAATTGAGATGTGGGCATTCTACAAAGGGGCCTGGACCCAGGCACCAACTGCGGTACGGCAGAATCAGCAGATGAATCTGGTGGGTAGAAACAGCCTGCTTCAGCCTCTCTGGGGATTCGATTCAGGCAGCAATCCGACAGGAATTTATGCGGGCCGGACCGATCATGGCTGATTTCAAATCAGTCATAGCCCTGTTCTGATAAAATCGGCATTCTTTCTCAATTCATCTTTATCATTATGACACATTCATAATTCTCATATTCATACCAAATAGAATTGTTCATCCACTGATTATCCATTTTGCGATCATAATTTCTCATAACAATTAAGACTTCATCTCAAATACCTATAAATTATAAACATGACACCTATGCTCTTGGAGGCTAAGTAAAATGGCTCTGCAAACTAAGTCAAAAGATGAAGTCTTTGAGGCAATAGATAAGTATAATGTAAGATTTGTCCGAATCTGGTTTACTGATATCCTTGGAGTTCCCAAGAGCTTCGCCATCAATCCGAACGAACTGGAGGGGGCCTTCACCGAGGGCATGGGCTTCGACGGCTCCTCCATCGAGGGCTTTGCCCGTATCCACGAGTCCGACATGGTCGCCAAGCCCGACCCCACCACCTTCCAGCTCATACCCTGGAGGCAGCAGGAGC
>CAYQKI010000140.1:0-2412 GCA_964418105.1 uncultured Methanotrichaceae archaeon
GAGCATCACCTGGGCAAGATCAAGGCCAAGATCGCGAAGCTGAAAGCGCAGCTTGAGCTTCAGAAGATCAAGGGCGGAGGCGGAGGCAGGAGATATTATATCAAAAAGTCGGGCGACGCGACAGTGGCTCTTGTCGGATTTCCCTCGGTGGGAAAGTCGAGCCTGCTCAACTACCTGACCGGCTCCAGGTCGGAGGTTGCCGCCTACCAGTTCACCACTCTTGAGGTCATCCCCGGCGTAATGAAGTACAAGGGAGCAGAGATCCAGATCCTCGATATGCCCGGCATCATCAAAGGCGCTGCCAGAGGCAAAGGCCGGGGCAGAGAGGTCATCACCGCCGCCAGGGCTGCCGACATAATACTATTATTAGGAGACGTCTTCAACTACCGGCTGGACATCCTGGAGCGGGAGCTTTACGACGCCGGGATCCGGCTGGACAAGCAGCCCCCCAACATCCACATCACCCCCGACAAGAAGGGCGGCATAATCGTGAGGAGCACTGTGCCCCTCACTCGCATGACTGAGTTTGAGATTGCAGAGATCATCCGCGCCTACGGCATAGTCAACGCCAATGTCACCATTCGCGAGGACATCGACACCGACAGCCTGGTGGACTTTTTGGCCGGAAACAGGGTCTACATTCCCTCGGTGGTGGCCATAAACAAGTTCGACCTGAAGTACGGAAATGTGGAGAGCAGGATCAAGGAGGACCTGGGCAGAGACTATCTGCCCATCTCCTGCGCCACCACAGAGGGCCTGGAGGAGCTCAAAGACCTGATGTATGAGCGGCTGGGCTTCATACGTGTCTATCTCAAGCCCAAAGGGGGAAAGGCGGATCTGGAAGAGCCGCTGGTGCTCCTGGACGGCAGCAATGTAAAGTCGGTATGCGAGCACCTGCACCGCGACTTTGTAAACCTCTTCCGCTACGCTCTGGTCTGGGGCAAAAGCGCCAAGTTCCCCGGCCAGTCGGTGGGCCTCGAGCATGAGCTCAAGGACTGCGATATTCTGTCCATCATCACCAAGAGAAGATGAATCCCGCGATGAGTTTGAAAGCCGGTCTGTCTCTCACCGGCAGGTATTTAAGCTCAGAAGTTATCTATTCGTTCTTGGATTCATGGATTCAGAGATGTCAGTTTTTCGAGCATCTTGATTGTGAATTTAAAGAGATGGATTAGAAGCGGTGATGGTAGTATGAAAGCAAATGAATCGAAAGAGGCGGACAAACTCGCAGGCATCACCTCCGAGCTTTTGAGACGGGGTGTAGTAGTCCTCATGCACCGCCCCACGCGGTGGGGCTATGTGGTGGACGCCGTCATTCCCTCCGCCAAGATTGTGATATTAAAAATGCCTGATCTGGCCAAGCAGGCCAAAGTTGCCATGAGCCAGTTCCGTGATCTTATCAACAGACTGGAAGGCGATGGCTATCAGGTAATGGTCATTCCGAGAAGCTACATGGACGAAGCACAGGTCAAAGCATTCTGTGACAGGATCGACGCCGGGGCAGCGCCGGCCACAGCTTGAAGACGGTTTTGGGGTAGAGATATTCATTCATTGACATTGGCGATTTTCCACTGACGATCTCCATTGAAGCATCACGATTCTCTGTCTCCGCAATCCCTCGGTCATGATTGATATGGGCTGGAGTTCTCCCTGTCCAGCTCGCCTCTGAGGGTTATAATCTCCTGATATATCTCCTGAAGGGCTTTATCCTGAGCCGCGAGATTATCGAGCACTGCCCGGCTCTCCACCTCGGCCCGAAGGCTGGCCAGGTAATCATTGTGAGCCTTGAGCCTGTCCTGGCGGTTCTGGCTCATCAGTATCAGAGATGCCGTGTAGGCTGATTGCAGGGAGAATATCAGGTTCATGAAGATGAAAGGGTATGGGTCCCAGTGACGGATGTAGGCGGTGGCATTGAGTGCTACCCAGGCAGCGACCAGCGCCGATTGAATGAGTATGAACCGCCACGAACCCACATTATTGTATACCCAATCGGCTATCCTCTCGCCTCTGGTGGTCGGGCCGGGATCGATATCGCTGAGCTCGCGTACGGGAGGATGATTGTGTTCAAAAGGTTTGGGAAATTCCAGTCTCTTCAATGATGAGCCTCCGGGAATAGATATCACCGGAATGGCTTTATAGGCATCGATGATCCCGGGCTGAGCTATCAGGGAAGCTTGGTGAGCCTTAATTCATTATTCTGCATGGCATGCAAAATTCTCTCCGCCAATCCCTCCGGCAGGGGATGGTTTCCCTCCTCATGGCTCGTGGATAGCTCCTCCCGGCTGATATCGGTGGCTGAGATATCGATATCATAGGTAGCCGTGATCTCCTGCTCCCCGGCGGTGATGACGGTCATGATCAGCCTGGCTCTGCCCCCCAGGATGTTCACGAAGAAATAGGACTGGCCGCGCA
>CAYQKI010000140.1:2512-4032 GCA_964418105.1 uncultured Methanotrichaceae archaeon
TCCCGCCTCCCGCGCTCCGCAGCAGGCCGCTTCCATCACGCCACCCATGCCGCCGCAGAGCAGGACGTATCCCTGCATAGCGATCAAGCGGCCCAGAAGGCGGGCGGACTCGGCTACTGTCGGGCTGCACACGCCGCCGCCCACCACTGCAATCTGCACTTATGAAATCTCCTTTGACCAGCCACTCAAAAGGAGACAAAGATAATAATAGTATCGTGATAGAGCAGTTGGCCGATGGACAGAAGATCCTTCATGAGGGCAGCCTTTCGGATCGTCAACAGCATGGTGGTGGTGCCGGCGTTCAGATTGAAACTGGGCTGGGTCATATCCAATCCTCTGGCCGGAAAGGTGATGGTCCTGGGGATCAGGGGGAGAAAGACGGGGCGTGTCAGGTACACGCCGGTGTCCTTCGCTCAGATCGGCTCATTCATTTACTGCTATCAGGGAAGGGAGACGAAGGGCCGGTGGTATCTGAACATCCTGAAGAATCCCGATGTAGAAGTGATGCTGCCCAGGGGGCCGCGCCTGGCCGGGCATGCTGAGCTGGTGGCTGGGGAGGAGGAGAGGGCGGCGGCCATCCGGCAGATTCTGATCAACAGCGGCCTGAACAGAGGCATGTACGGATTCGACCCCCGCACAGCCTCCGAGGAGGTGCTACGGGAGAGGACTGCGGGGCTGCCGGTGGTGAGGATAGCACAATTAGATGCAAAGCCAACGTTATCGCAAACTTTAAATATGATATATGTTAGCATGATACATGTTAGCATTTAGGGATGGTTCAACTTGAGCGAAATCGGCAAGAGAGTTCGAATGGAAAGGATAATGGATCGGGACAGCGGAAACACTGTGATCATACCCCTGGACCACGGCATATCAGTGGGCCCCATACAGGGGCTCGTGGACCTGCCGGAGATGGTCAATAAAGTAGCCAGGGGCGGAGCCAATGCCGTGCTGCAGCAGAAGGGCATGGTCAGGCACGGCCACCGCGGCTACGGCCGGGATGTGGGCCTGATTGTGCATATGAGCGCATCCACCTCTCTGGGCCCCGATCCCAATAACAAGGTGCAGGTCTGCCTGGTGGAGGAGTGCCTGAAGATGGGGGCCGATGCCGTATCGGTTCATATCAACATCGGCTCTGAGACTGAATCCGACCAGCTCTCCATCTTAGGGTGCGTTTCCGAACGCTGCGACTTCTGGGGCATGCCATTGGTCGCCATGATGTACCCGCGCGGCAAGGCCATCGCCAATCCCAATGATGTGGAGGTGGTGGCTCACGCCGCAAGGGCCGGGGCGGAACTTGGAGCCGATATCATCAAGACCAATTACACCGGCGATCCGGATACATTCAAGCGGGTGGTTAAGGGCTGCCCGGTGCCTGTGGTCATAGCCGGCGGGCCCAAGACCGAGACAGACATGGAGTTTCTGCAGATGATCGAAGGCGCCTTGCAGGCCGGAGCCCGGGGTGTGGCCATAGGCAGAAACGTCTTCCAGCATAAGGACCCGGTGAAGATGACCCAGGC
>CAYQKI010000141.1:0-3603 GCA_964418105.1 uncultured Methanotrichaceae archaeon
TAGAACGCGGCCATCCTGGCGGTGGGCCTCTCCGCAATCACCAGGCCGGGATTGGTGTTGGCCCCGGAGAAGTCGGACAGCTCCCGCACCGCCCGGAGGGCCTCTGCCCGCACGGCATCAGGCCTGCTGCTGAAGATCTGGAAGGCGAGGGCGGCATTTCCGCGCGTCTTGTAGCGGGCGCAGGGATTGAGCCGGATGAGCCTGGGCAGGCCCACCACCTCTCCCAGGGGCCTCAGCCGGTCCATGAGCACTGCGGCAAGGTATGTGGTGCACAGCCCTTTCTCCGAATCGGTATCATCAATTCCAATGAACATGGTCAACCTTAAATAGCCGTCAAACTGAGATATATAATGATGGACAAGGAACTTCTCGCCGAGCGCGTGGAGGAGGTCCTGATGAAGGCCGGGTTCTCCACCTCGGATCGCTGCTATCTCCGTCCCAGGAGCTTTGATCTGGCCGCCCGAAAGGGAGATCTGCTGCTCCTCCTCAAGATCCTATCCAATATCGACGGCCTCAATGAGCAGACAGCAGTTGAGGTGCGCCGCCTTTCTAATAACCTCTTTGCCAGCCCCCTGTTGGTGGGAGAGAAGACGCGCGACCAGTTCCTGGAGAGGGGGGCGGTCTATTTCCGCTACGGCATACCCACGCTGAGCCTGCCCACCCTGGCCGACTGCCTGCTGGAGGGAGAGCTGCCCCTGGTCTATGCTGCGCATGGGGGGCTTTATGTGCGCATTGACGGGACTCGGATGAGGGAGATGAGGCTGTCCCGTGGAATCTCTTTGGGCGCTCTGGCCTCGGAGCTGGGCGTCTCCCGCCGCACCATCAGCAAGTATGAGGTGGAGGACATGGACACATCGGTGGACGTGGCCCTCAAGCTGGAGGAGATCTTCGAGCAGGAGCTGATCCAGCCCGTCGATCCCTTCCATCCGGAAAAGGCCCAGGAGGAGAAAGGGCCGGTCACAGACAACATCCTTCGCCTGCTCCTTGAGATCGGATTTGATGTGGTTCCCACGGCTCAGGCCCCCTTCAATGCCATAACCAGGACGGATGACCTGGTGGTTCTGACCGGCGTGAGCAAGTTCTCCCCGAGCATGCTCAAGAAGGCCCGGCTCATGAGCAGCCTTTCATCCGTGGTCCGCACCAAATCGGTGGTTATAGTGGACGGCGAGACCAAGCTGGAGCGCATAGAAGAGACTGCTCTTATCGAAAAAAGAGAGCTGGAGAGCATTGACCGCACTCGCGAATTCGAAGACCTGGTGGCAGAGAAGCAGAATAAATAGCGGTAAAAGTGAAAACTTTCACAAAAAATATATAGAACAATGTCGCGTTAATATCCATGAGAACTGGCTTTTTGCTGCTGATTGTAATTCAAGCTCATAGGAATCATCATGAAGTCCATAATGAACCGGATCAGAGAATCCGACAGGGCGTTCGTCTTCGGCATCGCCGGAGACAGCGGATCGGGCAAGACCACCATATCCCGCGGCATCAAGCGAATTCTCGGCGAGCAGACCGTCTGCTCCTTCTCCATGGACGACTACCACAGCCTGGACCGCATGCAGAGGAGGGAGAGGAAGATCACTCCCCTTCACCCGGAGGCCAATCACCTGGAGCTTTTGGCCGATCACCTGGAGGCCCTGCGGCGCAGGGAGGCCATCGACAAGCCGGTCTACGACCACAGCACCGGCGAGATAGCCGGGACGGTGCCCTTCGGCCCGGCCCCGGTGGTCATTGTGGAGGGGCTGCACCCCTTCTTCACGCCGCGCCTGAGGAGCCTCATCGACTTCAAGATATTCGTGGATCCGTCGCGATCGGTGAAGAGGCTGTGGAAGGTGCGCCGTGACGTAGGCGAGCGGGGGTACCAGCCTGAGCAGGTGATGGCGGAGATCCTCCAGCGCGAGCCGGACTACAAGCTCTTCGTGGACTGGCAGAAGATCTACGCCGAGATCGTGGTCAAGATCCAGGATTCCCGGTTTCATCCCACCCTCATGCAGCCCCAGCCCAAGCCGGACAGGTACTCGGTGCGGCTGATCCAGGAGATGGTGGACCACCCCGTTTCCAGGGTGGACATGACCATCGACCTCTCCAAGATCCTGAGGTCCGCAGAGCACGAGTTTTCCATCGAGTTTCAGAGGGACGACTACTACGGCAAGAAGGTGGGCATCATGACCGCCGATGGGGAGATCCACCAGTCCATGATCGCCGACCTGGAGAAGCGGCTGGGAGACGCCCTGGGCACCTACGCCGTGATCAGCGACCGGAGGGATGAGTATGTGAACGCCATTGGCCTCGCCCAGTTGATGCTGACCTGGAGTTGCCTGGAGAAGCTCGATCGGCTGATCCCACACCCTTGAGCAGGAAAATGAGCTTTTCGTTCTTTGTGCGTACTCTGTGTCTCTGCGCCTCTGTGGTTTAGTTTATATGTTGGTGATAATTAAGCCTACTGCTACTGAATGAAACCACAGAGTCACAGAGGCACAGAGATGAGATCAACACCTGAGGATTGAAAAAGAAGATAATCTGGCCGGCGGCCCGCTGGGCAGGTCGGCCCGCGCCGCCTCAGGCCAGGGCCTTCTGATCAGCTTTTCATCTCATGCCCTCTTCTTCATCTCCCTCTCGATCTCCTGGCCTGCCTCGGTCAGGCACCAGGTGCCTGCATTCTCGAAGACCAGGCCCCGCTCGGCCATGTCCTCCAGGATCTTCCTCACGGAGGGGGCGGGGATGTGCTCGATCTTGGCCACCTTCTCTGCGGCCAGCTTGCCCTTGGAGCCCAGGACCTGTACCACCCTTTCGCGATGCTTGTTTCCCATAATGAATCCCATGTTGCCAGCTAAATCTTCTGCCATAATAAGTCCCTCTTTCTGCGTTAGCTTTATTAGCTGTCCACCTCAATGTTAAAAGTGGCGGGCAGTCCGGGTGGTTCGGCGTCACCTGTAACCCGAAATCGTCGACAAGCGGGGGGCGAAGCTGGCGGAAGACGTTCGGTGTTGCGCGTTCAGTCCCATTGCCGACTATGATTCTCCGTCCTGCAGGGATAGCACCGGTCCGCGGGCCTTCCTGAGGGAAGGTCGGCGTACCATAATTGCGGGAACCGGTCCAGGCCCGGAAGGGAGCAGACCTACCGCGGGTAACTGTCGCTTACAGGTTTAAGGGGAGGAGGAGGTATCGGGATTAACTGGCGCGCTCGTCGGGCGGCAACCGCTGGCGTGCCTGCCATTTAACTACGCCTGTGGATCATGGGCGGCGTTCTCTTTTGATTTCTCGCTGGATTCAACCTGTAATGGCATTACATGGCGGGGATGTCCGTAACAAAGATCAGTATTAATTGGGATCGCCCTCAAATTCAACTGGATATAGATCCTGTATTGAAGAGGTTTGAGCGATGGTTGACAGATCGCGGTTATAGGGATGCTAGCATCGAAGATTATTGCCGCTGTCCGGTTGTACCTGAAGACCATTGGAACCATTGCACCTTCTGTAGAGGACGCCAAAGAATACCACTCAAACACGGCGGGATCTAACCTCTCTAGGGCAACGGTCAATATCAGGAGGGCAGCATTACTAGCATTTTATAGATCCCAAGGAATGGAATTAAAATTGCCT
>CAYQKI010000142.1:0-3476 GCA_964418105.1 uncultured Methanotrichaceae archaeon
TCGTCCGGAAGGTGGGCTGTCCTGTTGGTGTCGGCGACGTAGATGGCGGTGACAGCTCCGCCTGAGATCTTTCCCAGCTCCAGTGCGATACTGGCCGCTTTGAATCCGTGCTCCGATCCGTCTGTAGCCACTAAAATTTTTTTGAACATGATTTACCCCTAGAAGATCGCCATTATGTCGGATGCCCCGGCCCGCCGCACCACTGCTGCAAGAGGGCTTCTGCATCCCCACAGATTGTCTGATCTGCCGTCTATGACCATCAGCCTTGCCTCCATCCCTTCCCGGATGTACCCCAGCCGGCCCTCCAGTCCCAGCATTTTAGCACCATTTAGCGTGCACATCTTAAATACCTGTCTATCGTCATGCAGCAGCACTCTGGCTAGGAAATGCATCTCTTCCAGCATGTCCGGCGAATTGAGCATGACATTGTCTGTGCCCAGGCCCACCACCAGGCCCAGAGAGAGCATCCTCCTCACATCAGGCAGGGCGGCAGCCGTGATCATATTGGACCTGGGGCATACAGCCACGGCAATTCCGGCGTCATCCGCCTCCAGCAGCTCCCTCTCATCCGCCCGGCCCATGTGCACCAGGATGTCCGGGTGCAATCTTAGCGCATCCCGGATGTCGTCCCTTCCTGCCTCGCCGGCGTGAACGGCCACCCTCTGGCCGGCCTTCCTGGCTGCGGCTACAGCCGCCTCAACAAAATGAGGATCGTGGTCGCGGGTGCTGGACAGGCCCAGCCCCCAGCACCCTCCCGGCGGGGCGGGCTCCTCTGAGGAGGCGGGCCGGCCCAGGATCTTGGGGAGCAGAGGCATATCGGCCAGCGCCTCCTCCAGCATCAGTACTCCGGGCTCCCCACCCTCCCGAAAATCGGCAAAAGCATATGTTCCTGACGCCGCCATCTGGCGCAGGCTCCTCCTCATGCCCTCCACCAGCACCCGGCGCGGCGTCTCTTCCAGCAGCCGCGCCTTGAGGCCCCCCGGCCCCACCAACTGGGAGAGGGGCAGAAATGGTGGATCCTTGAAGGCGGAGTCGCCCAGGTGGACGTGGGCATTTACCAGGCGGGGGCAGATGATGCCTGAATAGTCTGCCTCCACCCTCTCCTGCCCCATCTCGCGAATGACTCCGTCCCGCAGGCAGATGTAGCCCTGCTCTATGCGGAAGTCGTCTCCGTAGATTATGGTCCCCTGCAAAAGGATATCGCGCCCTTTAGACACGCTTGCAGGTAGATCTGGCAATCTATTTAGCTTCTGTCTGCGTCTCTCTCCCCTAAGAAGAATATTGAGGAAATTCATGGACCGGCCATTTGTGTTCATCAACAGCGCCATGAGCGCCGACGGCAAGATCAGCTCCAGGGAGAGGGGGCAGGTTAGAATCTCCGGCCGGGGGGACCTGGCCAGGGTTGATGCCCTGCGGGCGGAGAGCGACGCCGTCATGGTCGGAGTGGGCACCGTCCGGGCGGATGATCCCCGGCTCAGAGTCAAGTCAGAGGAGCTGCGCCTGGTGAGGCGGGCGGCGGGCCGGCCCGACAATCCTCTGCGAATCGTGGCCGACAGCCGGGCGCGCACGCCGCTGGTGGCCAGGATCCTGGGGCCGGGATGCATGGTTATTGTCTCCGAATTCGCGCCCCAGGAGAGGCTGGAGATGCTGGCCCGGAGAAGCGAGGTCCTGGTCTGCGGACGGCAGAGGGTGGACCTGGAGGAGCTACTGGCCCGGCTCCACGAGCGGGGCATAGAGACGCTCATGGTGGAGGGTGGAGCCACACTGAACTGGTCGCTCCTCAAAAGCCGCCTGGTGGATGAGATCTATGTTTATGTGGGACCGCAGGTCATCGGCGGGGCGGCGGCTCCCACGCTGGTGGATGGAGAGGGATTTGCATCAGCATTTCCCAGGCTGCATCTCAAAGGAGTGGAGCGTCTGGATGACGGCTTTCTCGCCAGATGGACTGTTTCCGGCATTTGAATCCGCATTAATCTCTTCTGACCACCAGCACGGGAATTGCCGAGCTTCTCACCACTCTGTCGGCCACGCTTCCCAGCAAAAACCGGTTCAGGCCGGTCTCTCCGATCCCGCCCATAACGATGAGGCCGGCCTTCTCCTCGCCGGCCAGGCGAATGATCTCCTCTGCCGGGTAGCCCTCCACAATCCGCCTTTCTGCGGAGATGCCGGCTCTCTCTGCCATCTCCGCCACCTCTTTTGTGGCCTTCTCGCCCTGCTGCTTCAGATTGCCCCGGATGCCGGCGATCATGCTGTCCGCCTCCTTTGAGACCAGGTCTCCCAGGGGGGCATACTCCCGGCCAATGTCAATGACATAAAGGGCGGTGATGGTCGAGCCGTAAAGACCGGCCATCTCTATCGCCGACTCCGCCGCCCGGCGGCTGTGCCGCGAGCCGTCCGTGGCAATCAGAATCTTCTCGAACACCTTTACTGCGCCCCGATCAGCTTCTCATGAACTTGTCCCAGCCCACGTAGTGGTCCTTGAGGACATTGCAGATGCCCTCCACCATGGCGAAGGGAATTCCCACCACCACGTCACTGTCCTCCAGACCGGAGTTTCTGGCCGAGCCGTCGCAGCCCAGGGAGACATTCACCTCGCCCTTGATCAGCGGCGAGGATGTGGCGTCCACGCAGAAGGACTGAATCCCCGCAGTGTTGAATGTGGCCCGGCCACCATCCTTGAACATCACCGCCTGGACGATGCGCCGGGCCTGGAGGGGATTGCCCACGAATATGACCACATCGGGATTGGTCACCATCTTGTCCAGGGGGGCGACGTAGGTGGCCACGGTGCTGCCCGGCAATAGGCGTGGCATGTTGGTGGCGATGTTGACGCCGACGGCCGGTGTCTCGCACTTGTGCAGCTTGTCGAAGTACAGGGCACCGGTGGCGATATTCTCCGGGCACTGCATCAGGCCCAAGCCTGCTGCTCCGCCTTTACATGTGTGGTAGTCGGCACGGGCCAGAAAGCTCTTTGCCTCCCTTCTTGCCCCCTGGATCATGGAGCAGTAATGGAAGGGCCTTTCCATCTGGTCGAGGTCCTTTGGAATCTGCTCCTCTTTGGAAAAGAGCCGCACGCCCACGATATTCTCGCTGATGCCCAGGGAGGACTTGAGTATTTGAGCCATCTCTTCAAGATTCATAGAAATACACCGCATTGTTGGTGGCTCGGATGGCATTTCTTACTTGCGCTCAGCGTCTCTTTGCATCCTTTGTGAATGGCTTTAGCCAAATTAATTTTGTCCTCCCATCTCCCGCAGCACAGCCCGAGTTACATCCTCCGTTCTGCACTGGCCGCCCAGGTCCGGCGTCCTCGCCCCTCCGGCCAGGGCTGCCTCCACAGCCTTTTCAATTCTCTCCGCCATCTGTGGCTCGCCCAGCCACTGCATCATCATGGCCCCGCTCCGGATGGCACCAACCGGATTGGCTATACCTTTTCCGGCGATGTCCGGGGCGCTGCCGTGAATGGGCTCGAAGAG
>CAYQKI010000143.1:0-3440 GCA_964418105.1 uncultured Methanotrichaceae archaeon
AAGAGCCGGTATTCTATTGGACCCTTCTTCTTGGTAGATGATTTCGATGTAATCGATCCCACCTTTATTCTCCTTCTGGTGCACCAGCTCTCTGCGGCGGTCATCCAGGCATTGATACATCAGGCCCTTCCCCCTTCTCGAATGAATACCTCGGTGCGAGGCTGTTCTGCAATGCGTCGAATGATGTAGGTTATAATGACATAAAGCGCGGCATCTTCGCTCTTTACCTCCAGGGATGCAATATCGATGACGTCTCCCAGCCATCGCTGCAGAGAGGCCTGAACCGTGAACTGAAGCGCCGCTGCCAGCTCCGGGCTATTAGGAGCGAATATCATGCTCAATAAACCGCAGCCGAAATCGGGATGGTTGACTCTCTCCCCCGGATTGGTGAACAGCAACTGCTCGATCATATCATGAATGTGATCTGCATAATCCGTGGTGGCCGTCCTGCCCCGGCCATCGAAATGATATGGATAATCCAAGTTCATCATATTCCTTTCACCCTGATTTGTGTGGTCACAATGGTGAGACCGGTCTGAGTGGGATCGCACAGGGCCTGGCTATCCTTCAACAGCACCGGGACCCCTCCGGCTTTGACCCGACCGGCTGCAGTTATCCATTTTGCCGTGAGACAAAACGGACTTGGCACACTGGCCAATGGGCAGCCTGTAATGGCATACACGCTGGTCTGTGTCACTATAGGCTGGCCGCTAAGCCTCACCCGGGGATTTGATGTCATAGGCTGGGCCTTGCCTCCATCCTTGCAGAGGACCGTGGCACCGATATCCAAAAGATAGCCAGGCATCAGGTCACCTCCAGGGCACCATCATTGATTGAGACCTTGGTGCCAGTCAGCTTGATTGTGCCACCCTTGCCGTCATTGATCTCTATGCCTTTCATGTCCATTATGATCTTCATACCCTCTTTGGTCTCGATGGTGATGCCGCTTTTCCCTGCTGTCTCATCCAGAGTTATTGTGCCTGCCTCAGTCTTGATAACCTTCTTTTCCGCTTCCGCCGAACTCGTGGGAGTTTCCCCTGAGGCCCAGAAGCAACCGGACCAGATGGGATAATCCGGGTTGCCGTTTTCAAACTCCACCCAGCACCAGGCCTTTTCCGGGGGGAGCATGAAGAATCCCACACCTTTTCCGGCAAAAGGCACGCAGGGCATGGCCCAGCCGCTCTCCTGATCGCCAAAGACGTCCACAACCTTCAGCATCAATCGGCCCAGCTTATTGGGATCGCGGTTGTTCGTCACCTGCCCGCGATATTTCCCGTAGAAGGGTCCCTGGCCGGTCACAAGGCCACCACCTGGCTCATAGCACCCAATCCCTCTCTGGTGAGGGTGAACTTCTGTTTGTACTCGCCGCTTCGGATGGTGTGGGTGACCTGCTTGACGTAGTAGTTGCCGTCATAGCTGGGGCCTACTCCACGGACGCCCACCAGCTTTCTGGCCATCAGCACCCGTCCGTAGCGCAGGGCATCGATCTCGCCCGTTGCAGTCACAGCATTTGCCGCCTGGCTGACGCTGGAAAGACCCCGCTGGCCTGCCTGAATGGAGTTCAGCTTGGCAGCATCTCTGGCCAGAGTGCGGCGCATGGGGGCAGCCGCTCTGTCGGCCAGAGGAGGCTGAGAGCTGCTTGCCGGAGGGATATTCTGGGATGCTCTGGAAGTGGTCTCGACGATCGTGCTTTGAGCGGTCAGGGGACTTAAGGCATTGAAGCTGAAGACCAGTGGCTCATCCACGTTCGTATCCGGGCCCATGTTCATGCTCAATGCAGGCTGGGGCCGGCCCTCCCGGCTCTCCGGGCCCCAGTATGCCGTGTTCACGCCGGGAGTTGCCGTCGGCTCGATGTAAAAAATATAGCCATTTCGATCCGCCAGCCTTTTTATGAACTCAAGATCGGTTCCCTGCTGAGAGATGATGCGCTCCACATCTGGAGGAGTTTCTGGGCTTTGTGTGATCCGGGGCTGGAGTCCCAGCGCGGTATAGCTGGATAAGATGCTCTGCACAATGGTGGAGTGAGATTGATTGCGGAAGACGAGGCTCTTCTCCTCCAGATCCAGCTTGAGGCTGATATCCTCGCCTGTAACATGCAGGACAGATCCTCCCGGCTCGTTGCTGGGCACCAGCTGGTGGTTGGTGATTATGCCATCCATCAGGACCTGGGATTGAGAGCCGATGTAGACCACTGCGATCATCCGTTTCGGCGGGTCCAGTGCTCCGCTCCGGAGAAGCTCATGCTCCATGGTGGCATCCTGGTCCAGGGCGAAGGTCATCTGAAAGCCACTGCGCTCTCTGTCGCTGCAGGTCACCTCCATACTGGCCAGGGCATCCACCACGGCATAGGGGGCCGGCACGGGCACGTTCTGGCCCAATAAGATCTGCAGGTGCACCTGAGGTTCGGCCAGGGCTTAGCCCCCCTCAGGAAGCGGGATGCGCAAGATTCTGCAGATCTCCTGGGTCAGATCTTCCGGATTCATGGCCCGGTTGGCGTCGCAGATTCGCCAGAACTGCTCAGGATCGCCCAGGTACTGGGCGGCGATATTGTCCAGCCGGTCGCCCTCTGCAACGCTATGCTCCTTGACGAACTCGAAGCGCTCCGGAGGAGGTACCAGGCGGCGGCGGAGATATACAGTTATCCTGCCGTCTGCCGTCTTATACTCGGCCATCTCTATGCCGCTGTAGCGGCTGGTGATGGGAAACATTTCGATCATGGAATCCCCGTGATGCCCAGCTCTCCAAAGGTGCCGCTGCGGCTCCTGGCGGCCAGGCCTTCTTTATTTTTGTGGTAAGTCAAGTAAAGATCGCTTATCTTATGTTTAAAACCCACATCGCTGACGCTTAACACCTTCATGCCCAGGCTGACCTTGGCCCTGATGGGATTGAGGTCCGGGTCGAATGCCTCTTCGGTGACGGTCATATCAGTGATTTTCACGGGCATGATGCGATTTTCTCCCCATACGAAAAGGGTGATGGGAGCATCAGTTGGGGCTATCTCTATCTTGCCAGAGTTGGCTTTGGATTTCTTCTCCTGTAGGTCGGCGGCCTTGGGATAGACTATGGTCTCCAGGGAATACAGATCAGGGAAGATGCCAATCTTGGCCACCTCTGAGCTTCGGTCCAGGAAGTCGGGCTTGGCCGTGGCGTCGATCTCCACATCTACCTTGAAGGTCTCTACCGGCGGGCCTTTCAGCTTGAGGGCTCTAGCGCGGCCGTTCTTACTGTCCTCGACCTCCTCGATCTTCAGGGTGCGGGTGAGGGTATCGGGGTTGTACTGAAAGACGATTATCCTCTGCAGGGAACCGTTGGTGGGGTCCAGGAGGACTATGCCGCCTTTTTTGAGGGATGTGGTTAGGGTGGTCATGGGGATCGAGATCCTGTTAGAAATACAATTCGATAGCGTTTTATTATTTCCTAGATTGGGATTCATTCCGAGG
>CAYQKI010000144.1:0-3406 GCA_964418105.1 uncultured Methanotrichaceae archaeon
GCCCGCGCGCCCGCGAACGTTCTCCACGCCGGGGGAGCCTGACAGAACGAACGGACTCCGGCAAGCCGTGAGATGCTTCAGATAGGACAGATCCCGGAAAGCCGAAAGTGCAATTTAAACGATCCCGACCAACCGCACGCGGCCAATCAACAAAAGCCTCCCCGGCGCTGAGGGGTCCCCCGTCACCACTCCGCGCGTAAAATCCTCGCGAGGGGTCCACATGGTTTGGTTCTTTATCGCCAGGCTTTAACTATCAAATATTCCGACAACCTCGGAGATATTTTCAGCAAAAGACGCTGTAGCCACTGTACCCAGGGTAGCGGGCCACTACATCAAAGGCTATGTAAATCCTGGCGTAGCCGATATGAGGTGGTTTTCAGGAAAGCGCTCCAAAAAAGTGTAGTGACAGAGGCCTACTCAGTCTGCCTCATGCCACTTTCGCTGACTTTGACCTTATGGAACTGCATGCCCTTAGATTTGGCTCAACACCTCGAAGCTATCTTTGTGGGGATTGATGAGCAGCCTCTCAGCAATCTCCTTTGCCGCAATCTCAGCTTCAGGCTTGAGTGTCCTGAAAGAAAGCTTCCAGATAGTAGCCTTTTTGACGTCCACCACATTTTGAAATCCGAGGCGGGATCTCAGTCGATCCCTAGTGGATATCGCTTCGCCATCTTCAATATGCAGAGAGACTTTGACCGGCACATACCCCTCCTCGAACTGTAGGCTGTCGATGAGCACTTTATGGCTCTCCTTGTTTTCGTTGACCAGCTCTCTGGCAAAGGCGCGGGCTAATTCCTCAGGGTCGCCGGAATCCACCTCGATGGACAGGAGACGCTCCTTCTTGACATCGGCCAGGATATCGCCATAGCCCATCCTCCGGACCAGGGTGTTCTTGACGGTAGCCGCCTCGGCATCTGGGATCTTCAGCCAGACTCGCAGGTTGATCAGGCTCATGCGTTCACCTCAATGTAGCACTTCATTGACTTGAATACCCTTCTGCCCGGACCGGGCTCATCGGGCCTCTGCTTTCTTGGATCAAAGGCGGGAAGCTGCCAGGCGAAGAAAGCCCTCTCCGGATGGGGCATCATGCCCAGCACATTTCCCTGCTCATTGCAGAGGGCGGCGATGCTCTCCCGGCTGCCGTTGACATTATATGGGAACTCATTTATGATCCGGCCGTTCCTGTCGCAATAGCGGAAGACCACCTGCTCCCTTTCGTTGAGCTGATTGATCAGGCCAGGGGTGGCCGTGACCAGATTTCCCTCGCCGTGGGCTATGGGGATCTTGAGCAGCGCTCCTCTTTCAATGGCAAAAGAGCCACTGCACCTTCTGATGGGAGCCTCATGGCGCAGATTGACCCAGTCGCAGTAGTAGCCCCTGCGCACAATCTTACCTGCCGAGACCATCACATTCTGGGCAAGGGCCATGTCTATCTCCGGGCTGCATCTGTCAATGCCGTTTATGAAGCCAGCCGCGCCTTTCGGCATACTGCTTCCGCTCCTGGAGCCAGGTCTGCCGGCCCGGCCGGGGAGGAGGCCCGTCTCGACCAAAATCTGAAATCCGTTGCATATTCCCAGGATGGGCTTGCCCTTTTCTGCCTCCTCTGTTAGGGTCCTCATCACCGGCTCTTTTGCGGCTATGGCGCCGGCGCGCACCCGGTCCTGGTAGGAGAAGCCTCCCGGTATCACAAATCCATCGAATGAGGACAACTCTCCAGCGGGACGGTTCCAGCGGAAGATCTCAGCCTCCATGCCCACAGTCTTTACTGCCACCAGGGTTTCAAACTCGCAGTTGGTGCCGGGAAACTGCAAGACGGCTATCTTCATCTCATCGCCTCCGCAAGGCCAGAAGTCCATGCATTCCTGGCCTCATCCAGGTCCAGGTCGGCTATGCTCTTATCGGCTCTCTTCATCACAATCCTTCTCATGGCTGTAACTCTGCCTATAAGCATAGGCTTGATGCTGTAGCTCTTCAGAATCTGATCCAGACGCTCCTCCTTTCCATGCAGAGCCTCCAGGATAAATCCAGAGGACTCCGAAAACAGGAGCTTGTCGCTCCTCATGCCAGCGCTGCCATCTCCTCCCTGCACCTTTTCCAGGTCGACCTCCAGGCCGAATTTGGCGGGACGGGTCAGAGCCATCTCGGCCAGGCTTGCCGCCAGGCCGCCGTTGGATATGTCGTGGACTGCCGCTAGCAATCCCTCCTCAATGGCATCGATCACTGCGTAGATCATGTTCCTTTCCAGGTCGTAGCGCACTATGGGCACATTGGCTCCCTCCACTCCGAAGATCGTGCGGTAGTACTCGCTGCCGCCCAGTTCATCATAGCGCGGGCCGATGAGGTAGAGACTGTCGCCTGCGGCCTTGAGGTGCATGGTAACTGCCTTGGAGGCGTCCTTCATAATTCCCACGCAGGCGATCACCGGAGACGGATCTACTGAGCCCGCCGGGGACTCGTTGTAGAAGCTGACGTTGCCGGAGACGATGGGCACAGCCTGCTGCAGGTCCTGATAGCCCTTGAGGTAGAGGCTCTTGCAGGCCTCAGCGATGCCCCTGACTCCCTCCCGGAACTCCCAGAATGCCTCAGGCTTTTCGGGATTGCCGTAGTTGAGGCAGTCGGTCAGGGTGGATGGGACGGCTCCGATGGCGGCCACATTTCGCATGGCTTCGGCGACGGCTGTAGCCCCGCCCCAGAAGGGGCTGATGCGGCCGTAGAAGGGGTTGCTGTCCGTGGCGAGTGCCACTCCAAACCTTTCGCCGCGCACGGGGGCAATCAGCCCTGCATCGGCCTCTCCCGGCCGGATCACGGCATTTCCCATGACCTCGGTATCGTAGTAGCGGTAGACGTGCTCTCTGGAAGCGATATTGGGGGATCGCAGGATCTTGAGCAGAATATCGTTATAATCGGCCGGCTCATCGATTTGGGGCTCGGCGAGGCTTATGGTGCGAGCGATCTCCAGGCGGCTGTAGCGGATACCTTTTGTGAGGTGCTGGATGGGCACGTCGCAGACCATTTCACCCTTGCAGGTGACGGTAAATCGATCGCCGGTATTGATCTTGCCCACAACGCTGGCCCGGGCACCCTCGTAGACGTTGGGCAGGTCCCAGTCTTCGTTGTAGATCTTGAGAATTCTCTCCCGCAGCTCCGGAGGTGAGATGATCAGGAAGCGCTCCTGAGTCTCGGCGATGCTGAGCACTTCGGGGGGAAGGTCGGAGGCCTTGTGCATGTCGTCCAGGTTGATCTCCATTCCGAAGCCCCCAGCAGAGCCCATCTCCGATGTGGCGCAGGTGAAGCCGCCTCCGCCCAGGTCCTTGAAGCCGATCTCCACGCCCAGCTCCCGGACCAGCCGGAAGAGGTCGTCGTTGGCCTTAAAGAGGACGTTTTTGAGGAATGGGTCGGGCATCTG
>CAYQKI010000145.1:0-1832 GCA_964418105.1 uncultured Methanotrichaceae archaeon
AAAGCATAAGATCATGGGACCGGGAGTATGCCGGCCGGGGGCGGCTTTGGGGCGGTGGCATCTCCGGTATGCCGGACCTCTGCGCCGGATCGGTGGTGCTGGAGCTGGGGTGCGGGGATGGAAAGACTCTCTCCTGCATGCCGGAGGCCTGGCGGGCCGTTGCCCTGGACGCATCCCTCAACGCCCTGCATCTCTCCCTCCGTCTCTGTCCTAACGCCCGCCTGGCTTTGGCCGATGCCAGCCGCCTGCCCTTCCGGGAGTGCGTATTCGATGCAATCTTTGCCTTTCATGTCACCGGCCACCTGCTGATCTCTGGCCGGCTTTCTCTGGCCGCCGAAGCGTCAAGGGTGCTCCTCCCCGGCGGACGGCTCTTCTTCCGGGAGTTTGCCGGCGACGACCTGCGCGCCGGGCAGGGCCAGGAGATTGAGCCCGGCACATTTGCCAGGAAGAGCGGAATTGTCACCCACTTCTTCCAGAGCGGGGAGGCGGAGGAGCTTTTCAGCAATTTGCAGCCCATCTCAGTTGAGGTGAGCAGATGGAAGATGCGCGTCAAGGGAGCGGATCTGATGCGCAGTGAGGTGCAGGCCGTCTTTGAAAAAAAGGGCTGAGATCCGGAATAGAGGAGCTTTTTGCCAGAGCGATGCTCTTGAGCCCTAATCAAGAGCTGATGTCCGGGAACTGGAACTGGCCGGGCATGAAGTTTGTGGCGTCGGCCTCGTACAGGTCCAGCTCCAGTATGGTGTACTCGATCTCCTCCCCCTCATCATCAGACTCGAAGGTCATGGGATCATTGTAGTGGTAGTAGCCGTATACCTCATCGAACTTTCCGGCGCTGAAGTTCCATCTGTCTCCAATGGTGAAATAAAGGCTGTAATCTCCATCTTTTATGCCGTCTATCTCCAGGGCATCCCTGGCCCGCAGATAAACCGCCACCTTGGGATTCTCTCGCATGTCGGTGAGAACAGCCACAGTGTCCATGGTCCAGTTGTTGTATATGACCAGAAGGCCGTATCCATTGCGTTTGCTGTCGCGAATGTAGGTTCCGGTTTCGGGGCGGCCTGTCTCTTCGGCATTTATGTCCGGGACACTAGCGGGCGTCTGGACCGTCTCATCATCTTTAATATCGAGTGCAGTTGTATTGTTTTCGGGAGCAATGGCATTGCCGGCAGCTTCTGCCGGTGCAAAGAGGCATAGGAGGAGAAGCATCAATGATACCACCGACAGAGCGCGCGGCAAAGGATAATTTTTGAGCCTGGATCCGGCTGAAGATGAAGTGGGCTGCATCAGAGATAATTAATACCTGGATGCATTTTAAGCTTTTCTCGGTTGTTCTTTTTCGTAAGCCTGCGTAATGGGGCAGTTTGTCAGTGAGGATGTGAGAGCTGTGAAGGGTGGAGGGAATGCCTCATGTATCCTTCCGTCCCTTTTGCCTATGCCGGGAAGTCCTCCTCGCTGACTGAATCAAGATTTTCATTTCCTTCAGCAACATCCGACAGAGTGATCTGCCCCCAGGTGTAGCGAACTCCCTCTTCCGTCTTCTGGATCTCAAAGACCATAGGATTTTCCATGCGGGTGTTGCTGGAATCATTCTCAAACCTGCCGGCAGTGCTGTTCCAGTCTCTGCCCTGCCTGAAGTATAGCTCATAGCTGCCGGCATCTATCCCGGTCATATTGAAGAAGTCCTGGGACTGGATGTATACCGCCAACAGAACCTCCTCATTCATGCTGCAGAGGTAGGCCACGGCGTCAACTGTGGCATTGTTGATGATGTCCAGCCGGCATATGCCGTCTCCCTCTTCTCCTTTGATGATTGTCCCTGTCTCTGGCACGGC
>CAYQKI010000145.1:1932-3169 GCA_964418105.1 uncultured Methanotrichaceae archaeon
TCGTATATCAGCTTTCTCGAGGATTTGGGACCATGGCTGCAAGGTGGTGCAGATTGGCCTTCGACTCTACCGCCTGGCCTGACTTTCTTTCCAGCGCCAAAAGCGCCAGGCAGCCGGAAACGCATAACAGCCCGGCCAGAATGAATGTGGCGGCAAAGCCCACCTGGCTGGCCACGGCTGCCCCCGCTGCTCCCGTGGCGGCGGTTCCAAGGCCGGTTGTGGTGTGGTAGACGGACCACTGGAAGCTCTCTCTTCCCTGCTCCAAATTCACTGACCACAGGCCCAGCCATGTGGGATAGGCCAGGCCGCTTCCCAGTCCGTAGATCAGCTCGGCCAGATAGATGTGGTAGATGCTGCTGGCCGAGAGGTAGACGATGGGCACAGCGGCCATGAGAAGCGTCCCGAGGATCAGCCACCGGCCTTTGCCCGGCTGGCTGTCCACATAGTGGCCAAAGGGCAGTTGCACCAGCGATTTGGTGAGCAGGAAGAGGGCGCTCGCCATGCCGGCGGTGAGCATCGTGCCTCCGGTCACGCCTCCATTGTTTATGTAGATGGCTAGTATAGGCTGAATCAGCCCAAATCCCGTAAGGACGAATACGTCCGATAGTAACAGCAGTTTCATTGTGCGGTTCATCATGGCGAGTTCACCTCCAAGTTTTATATTATGATATTTATATTAGTATTCGGCGAGAAGCCTTATCCCTTTAATGCAGTCTCCCTAAATGCGAAGCATCTTCGCACTATTTCTGTAAAGGGATGCAGCCGGAGCTATCTTAGAAGAAGGTCCGTTCTAAACCGGATTTTAAGGTGATGCAGTAAACGATTGCGTTGAGCTCCATCATTAACTGCTGAAATCAGGCTTCTATATAAACCTTTCTACGATCCGCCATGTCAATCGATATCATGCGGCCAACAGATTGTCAATATGATGAGATTGATCTAAGGCTCGTCGCTCTCCCAGCTCTTCGTTCCTGAGGGCTTCAGGATTTTGGCCGCGTCTCCCCGCAGCAGCATGTTGGTCAGGGCGGAAAGGGAGCATAGAGTGCCCCTGCCCTCCAGCTCCTGTCCCGGGACCCTCGCCACTATGCCCCCTTCGGCGGTGATCTCGATCTCAGTTCCAATCTCGCTCAGGCGGTGTAAAATGATATTGCCCGTCGCCCCCATGGACTTGTCCATCCAGCAGTGCTTGAAGGGGCAGAGATTGCAGTAGGTCTTGAAGAGCTGGGCGCTGGCCTGG
>CAYQKI010000146.1:0-3016 GCA_964418105.1 uncultured Methanotrichaceae archaeon
CAAGCTGCGCTTTCAGCTTCGCGATCTTGGCCTTGATCTTGCCCAGGTGATGCTCTGTAGCCTTGTTCTTCTGGGTATTGAAGATCTCATCTTCCAGCGCCTTGATCTGCTCCTCGATGGTTGCCATTTGTCATCCTCGTAATGTGCCCGCGGGCTGCAAATCAGGGTGCTCCTGCCGAATAGCCCCACTCCAGCCGCTGGCATCTGCACCAGGCAATGAGCCTTCCCCTTTATAAGTTATGGGATGGGCGGCGCTGGCAAAGGATACCAATGTCTAACAAAGTCTCTCAAAGGCCCGCTGGGGCCCACCAAGGCGGCTCCATTGCAGCTAGAAGAACTTCGAGAGCAGGCTGTGTCTGCTCTCGCATCTCTCCCGGGCCGGGCAGCCATCGCAGGGCGCGTCCTCGGGCCGGTCGGGCAGGCGGCCCTCTTTTATCAGCCTGATTCTATCCCTCAGGCGCAGAACGCGGGCCCTGTCCACCCCGAATATCTGCACCGACCTTACCAGACCGGAGCGCGGATACTCCACCAGCCCCCGGTCGATGTGCAGCCCCTCTCTTTCGCCCAGCAGCAGGGCGTAGCCTGCCAGCAGGATCCGGTCCCTCTTCCATATCCCATCCGGCGGAGCTCTGCCGGTGCGGATGATGCTGGGCGTCCTTCCCGGAGCCAGCCGGTCCAGGCGGCCGGAGAGGCCCAGCCTCTCAGAATACAGGTCCACCTCTGCCTGGCAGGGTGTGAGGAGGTCCAGATTTGAGCAAAGGCCGCAAGCTATTGCATCAATCTCTCCTTCCAGCTCCCGGCAGGCGGCCTCGACATCCCCGGCGGGCAGATGGTAGACGAGAGGCAGCTCCTCCTTCAGGGCAGACAGGATGAGTTTTAGCCGGTCCGCGAGGCCGCCTCCATCCGAAGCTGCACCCTCTGCCGGGCAGTCATCCTGAAGGAGCGGGGAGAGCATGAGGCTTTTGAGCAGCACCCTGCCTGCGTCCTGATTTTGGGGTAGCCTCTCCAGGCGGTCGAAGTAGACCAGCCGGGGGCATCGCAGGTACTGGCTGATGTCGGATATCCGGACGGGTTGGCTGGAAGGCATGATACCAATTGATAAGCTTTCTTATTTAAAAAATTTTTGATGAGAGTGCATAATCTCAAATACGATCGCCGCTGGAGAGGCTCTTGATGAAGACAGGAAGACTCTCGCTGCCGGCATATGTGCTGGCCGCGTCAATAATACTCGTATTTGTCCAGCTTCCGGCGAGCCAGGCCGCCTGCTCCATAAGCGGCTGCGGATCGGGCGGTGAGACATGGACACAGACGGCCCAGGCCTTCATAGACTCGGATGTTCCCATTGTGGGAGTGACGTCCGCCAATTCTGCATCTTCAGCCTCTTCCGCCGCGTCCAGCTTTAGAGCAGGAACTACAGCCGCCAATGCCTCAAACTCATCGAATGCCTCAGATAACAGCACAGCAGCACCATTAGCCGTCTCAGGAGAGAGCAGCAGGATTGTCACTAAAAAGGTCTCCAGCAGCTCAGGCTACAGCTTCCAGGCCGGCCCGGAGGGGGGATCGGCTGCAGACAGTAGCGCAAACGGCACAGCCGCTAGTGGTACCACCGCCTCCAAGCCTGCTGTCGCCGGGGTCTACGTGGCTCCCGGGAGCCGGGCCGATCAGTTCCCGGAAGATGCCGCCCAAATCCTCAAGGCACTTGATGCCGTCTCTGAGGACGAGGTGGTGCTGGATGTAGCAGCCCGCTCCTCCGGGCAGGCTCACCTGCGCGGGGCGGTAAATGTCCCTCACACCAATTTCTTTTATGAGAATGGATCTCTGCGATCCATACCGGAGCTGGAATCGCTGCTGGGCTCCGCCGGGATAAAGGATGGCGATGAGGTGATGGTCTACAGCGACACATTTGCCTCCGGCGAGGCGACGGCGGTCCTCTGGGCGCTCACCTATCTGGGCCACGAGCAGGCCAGGGCCCTGGATGGGGGGCTTGACAACTGGATTGGCGCGAGTCTGCCTCTGGAGAGCCTTGATGCAGGCCCTACTACTGCAGCGGTCTACAATGCCAGCAGCCCCAGGACGGAGCTATTGGCTGATTACGATTATGTCATCTCCGGCCAGCCGCAGCTTGTGGATGCGAGAAGCTTCCAGGAGTGGGGAGAGACAAAGATCGGCAACGCCACATGGATCAGCGTCGAGAGCGTGCTCACGGAGGGCAGGCTGAAGGCCGGCGAGGAACTGAAGGGCACATTCGCCAGGCTGGAAACGGAGAGGCCGGTGGTGGTGTACTCGGACGACATCTGCGAGGCGTCGGTGGTGTGGTTTGCGCTGCGGGTGATGGGGTACGACGCGAGGGTTTACAGGCTGGAGGAGAGAGCAAGAATTTGATTTACCTCAATCCCAGCTTCAAGACTGTTATGATGAGGATGGCAAAAAGTATCCAGCCGAGCAGACGCTCGAAGAGGACGAGCCATTTCCATTTTTCCCAAAGGAGGGAAGCCAGTTTGAAAATTTATCGTTACCATTATATAAAGTAGGCAAAAAGAAGATTTTGTGGTATTGGTATCCTCGCGAAGAATTTCTGACATATAATTTTCCATTAAATAATAAAAATGATGAATTTGCACAAATTGCTATCAATAATTTATAGATCTCTTTTGATTTTTTATTATTAAATTAAATAAATTCAATTAAATCGGCCAACCCCTATGACATTTTAGAAAGATATATATACCAGATAATGAAGAAGAGGAATTAATGAGTTTAAGGAATATATGCTATGGACAATGACGAAAGGGTTTCTATTCCATTAGATCATTATAATAATATAATTTTTAGGAATGAATGTGATATAATATCAGAATGCATAAGAATTCAAAATATTCCTTTATTATTGATAATAAAGAGGTGAGTCAAGTGAAAAATAAAATGCTCTCATTAATGATTTTTGCTCTTTTTTGCAATATTATATGTTCTTCTGCAACTTCAAAAGAAAATAGCACCAACGACATCGCGAAAGGAG
>CAYQKI010000147.1:0-2983 GCA_964418105.1 uncultured Methanotrichaceae archaeon
AGTACCTGGAGGTCTTTGACGGCTCACTGGAGGGGGCGATGAGGGTGGACGCCAACATCTCCCTGAAGGGCGGCGACAGATCGGAGGTCAAGAACATCTCCGGATTCAAGGGCGTGGAAAAAGCCCTCTCCTACGAGATCACCAGGCAGAGGAACCTGGCCCGGCGCAATATCAAGGTTGTTCAGGAGACGCGGCACTTCGATGAGATCAGGAATGTGACTGTGTCCATCCGGAGCAAGGTGGGAGCGCATGACTACCGCTACTTCCCGGAGTGCGACCTGGTGGTGCTGAGGATCGCCTCCTGGGTGCCGGCCATAAAGGCGGCTCTGCCGGAGCTGCCCGATGCCAAGAGGGAGAGGTTTGTGCGGCAGTACGGCCTGGCAGACGACCACGCCAAGTCGCTCACCTCCGAGATCAGGGTGGCCAACTTCTACGAGACGGTGGCCGCGCGGGCTGCACCCAGGCTGGCGGCGGTGTGGATCGCCGATGTGCTCAAGGGGGAGCTGAACTACCGGGACCTTACCATAGACGCCTTCCGGGCGGAGGACATGGCGGAAATAGTGCAGATGCTCGACCAAAAGAAGATCACTGAGGACGGAGCAGTGCAGATCATCCGGGCTCTGCTGGACAAAAAAGCAGGCTCGCCCCAGGAGGTCATCGCCGCCCTGGGCCTGGGCAAGGCCGAGGACGACGCCGTGCTGACGGCAGTCCGCGAGGCAGTGGCGGAGAGCGCGGCGGCTGTGGCCGACTACCGGGCGGGAGGCGAGCGGGCGCTCAACTTCATTGTCGGTAAGGTCATGAAGAAGACGAAGGGCAAAGCCAGCGCCGCAGAGGTGCACCGGCTGGTCAAAGAAGAGGTGGACCGGGCCTGACCAGGCCTGGCAGCTCTGTGTCGAATTTAATAAAAATGTTGCCGGGTCAATTGGGTGCTACCTGATGTCCCCGCCCAGCTTCGCCCTCTCCACATCGCCGATAGCCCTTCTTATCCGGGCATAGGCGGCCATCATCCTGCCCGCCGGGCTCTCTTTGCAACCCAGCATCTCGCAGATCTCCCGGTCGAACTCCTCCAGGTCCACCCCGCGCCTCTTCAGATACTCATGCCCCCAGGGCCCGGCCACCAGGTACTTGTTGAGCGGATCGGAGCTGCCGCGATAGTGCTCCAGCATGCCCCTGTCCGGCCGGTCCATGCGGTCAAAGCTCTTCTTCAGGGCATCAGCCTTCTTCTGCTCGTCGCTCCGGCTGGCCAGGCGGGGCCGGAATACCGCCGCCTCCAGGGCAGCGGTCAGGGCGGCATCCAGGTTGAGAATGGCGAAGCGGATGAAATTGGCGGACTGCCTGGCATCCCCGGCTCTGGCCGCAGACTGAATGTAGACCGAAACCTTCCCCAGCCTCTCGGCCAGCTCCCCGGCCCGCAGGGGCTCAATCATCTCCAGGACCTCTTTCACTGCCTCTTCCATCCGTCTCCTCCTCCTTCCCCTGACTGAATCCTAAATCCTCACTTCATGAGCCGGGGCAGAATCCTCTGCCCTGCCAGGAGGCTGCTCGCATCCTCCGCCCGGCGGGTGACATCGGCTGCGGCCCCGCAGACCAGCACCTCCGCCGGACGGGGCTGGCCGTTGTACTGAGAGGCCATGGAAAAGCCGTAGGCTCCGGCATCCAGGAAGGCCAGGACGTCGCCGCGGCATAGGGCGGGCAGAGGCCGGTCTTTGGCCAGGATGTCCCCTGTCTCGCAGATGGGGCCCACCACAGTGACCGTCTCCGCATCCGGCTCGCCGGCGTGGTTGGCTGCGACCACGTGATGATAGGAGTCGTAGAGCATGGGCCGCGCCAGCACATTGAAGCCGGCATCTGTAGCAACGAAGTTCACATGGGCCCTCTTGACCACATTGACCGAGGCCAGCATCACAGTGGTGTCGGCCACAATGCTCCTGCCCGGCTCCAGCATGAGCCGGGGAGATATGCCCAGGTCCTGACAGCGGTCATTGAATATGGGCAGCACAACCGCGGCCAGGTCGGCGGGAGTGGGGGCGGGGCTGTCCGGGTGGTACTGGATGCCCAGGCCCCCTCCCAGGTCGATCCTCTCGATCCTGCCGCCTGCGGCTGTCACTTCTGCCGCGATGTCCATCATCTTGCCCGCCGCTTCGGCGAAGGGGGCGGTGTCCAGGATCTGCGAGCCGATGTGGCAGTGCAGCCCCACCGGCCTGACACCGTCCAACTTCATGGCTCTACTGTAGGTCTTTGCCACCTGCCCCGCCGGTATGCCGAACTTGGAGGAGGCGAGGCCCGTGGCGATCTTGGGATGGGTCCTGGGGGAGACGTCGGGGTTGACCCGGAAGAGGATCTCCGCCTGCTGTCCCGTGGCCTGTGCCGTCCGGGAGAGGCTCTCCAGCTCCTCGCCCGAGTCCACGGACATCCTCACGCCAGCCTGCATGACCAGATCGTGGTCCTTCTCGCTCTTGGAGTTGCCGTTGTAGAGGATCATGCGGCGGTCTATTCCCGCCATGCGCACCACAGACAGCTCTCCCGGGGAGAAGACATCCGCGCCCATACCCTCCTGGGCGGCGATGCGCAGAATGGAGAGATTGCCGTTGGCCTTGACGGCGAAGTACTTTTCTGCATCGGGAAAGGCTCTGTGGTAGGCGCGGATGTTCTCGCGCAGGCGGCTCTCTGATGTCACATAAAGGGGCGTGCCCTGCTGGCAGGCCAGGTCGAAGCAGTCGACATCTTCCATGAAAAGGCGGTTGTGGCGAGCAGTGAGGTGAGATTTAGGTCCGAACATGACTGATGGTAGCGCTCAAGAATTACTAAATGCTTTCCGTGGGGCGCGCCGCATCATAATGATTCACTTATTAAAAATGTATGTCATAATTCGTTTTAAAAATAAATTCTCAATCATACAGAGAAACGACCATGGCTTTGCATCACCCATTTTCATGAAAATGGACCTCAGTCTCCGTGCGTCCTTTGTGAGCTTTGTGATCTT
>CAYQKI010000148.1:0-2966 GCA_964418105.1 uncultured Methanotrichaceae archaeon
GCCCACAGTGACCCGCAGGCAGTGCTCGCCGCAGCCGGAAAAGGAGCTGCAGTCCCGCACGATCACACCGTTTTCCAGCAGCCGCTCCACCACTGCCTTCGACTCCTGCTCAGTGCGAACGTAGAGGAAGTTGCCCTGGGATGGGTAAGCTCCATTCAGGCGGCGGCGCATCCTCTCCCTCTCCGCAGCGATCCTCTGCACGCAGCCGGCCTTCCACTCCAGGTCACTCAATGCAGCCACTCCTGCCGCCAGCGACAGGCTGGTCACTGAGAAGAGGGGGGCCACCCGGCGGTACAGATTGGCTATCCAGGGCGGGGCCAGGGCATAGCCCAGACGCAGCCCTGCCAGGCCGAAGGCCTTGGAGAGGGTGCGGCCCACCACCAGATTGTCATACTCGCCGACCAGCCCCAAGAGGCTCCTCTCTGCAAACTCGGCATAGGCCTCGTCCAGGAAGACAATGGCGTCGGTGCTCTCCAGAATGGCCCGGACGCTCTCCTCGGAGAGGGCGTTTCCGGTGGGATTGTTGGGCGAGCAGATGAAGGCCATCTTGGCCCCGGCGGGGACAGCATCCACAGAGAAGTCCTCGCCTCTCGGGTAGTAGAGCGGGTCCGCTCCGCAGAGCTGGGAGGCCAGGGCGTAGAGGCTGTAGGTGGGATAGGGAATGGCAGCCCGATCACCCGGCCCGAGAAAGATGCGGGCAGCGGTGGTGATGATCTCATCCATGCCCGCGCCGATAACGATATTCTCGCCGGGAAGGCCGGTGTATCTCGACAGGGCCCCGATGAAGGGCCGGCTGTCAGGGTAGCGGTTCATGGGCACATCGGCCAGGGACTCCCGTACGCGGGGGCTGGATCCATAAGGATTTTCATTCCTGCTCAGGACAGCGATGCGATCCAGGGGGATGCCGTACCTCTTCGATACCTCGGCAGGGTCGGGGCCGGCCTCATCCTCCTCCAGGCGGGCGAGGTGAGGCAGGACGTTTTTGGCGAAATCTGGCTGGGCGGTCACAAAATCAAGTTATCCGACCGGTTATTTAAATTCTTACACTTTTAGGCTATATGACGGAATTGCTTAAATTTTAAGTATGTTTTATTTTTATTGCGGAAAATACAAGAGATAGTCTTAAATAATCGAGCTGAGAGGTGGACAAAAATGAAATGTATACCAAAAGGATAGCAGCGATGATTAAAATTATATTGAGTGAAGTCAAAAATAATCCTATAAAGACCATTTCAGCGTTCTTCTCAATAGTAATAGTAATTACCACTTTTTTTCAAGCATATGGAAATATCCATCAAATAGAATTAGAGAATGGCAATGTATCTGAAGTGGGAACAGAATCCATAAGATTGGATCCAACACTTGCCAAGACCTGGAATGCCATCGGAGATAATCTATATTATCAAGGCAAGTATGAAAAAGCTATCAGTGCTTATTCAGAGGCGATCAGAATTGATCCAAAATTTGCTGTAGCCTGGTACGGCAAAGGCTACACTCTATATCAGCAGGGCAGATACGGAGATGCAATAAATTATCTCGATAAAGCTCTTATACTTGATCCCGGACTCGCTGTTGCTTGGTACACTAAAGGCTATGCTCTATATTATCTCGATAATTATGATGAAGCCATTAAAAATTTTGATAAAGCTCTTATGCTTGATCCAAAACTTGCATTAGCATGGTACGGAAAAGGTTGTGTTCGCTATGCAAAAAGCCAATATGATAATGCAATCAAAGATTATGAGGAAGCAATTGAGATTGATCCAAATCTTACATTAGCCTGGCACGGAAAAGGCTTAGCTCTCAAAGCTCTAGGCAAGACTTCAGAGGCTAAAGCAGCATTTTCTAAGGCAATTATTAATCCAAGCAATTATTAAATAAATTTTGTGGCTCAGGCGTAATGAGCCCCATGACAAATACAAAGTATACTTTATACGACGCTCATTCCTAACTCGAATCTTGCCCCCAATTTCAAGGCAATCCTTTTATCTTCCCCCATCCCATCCGCACGGCATGTTCAAGATCGGCTTTGTAAAACTCGGAAACATAGCCACATCCACGGCTATCGACCTGTCCTTAGACGAGATTGCGGAGAGAACTGACATCGAATTCAAGATCATCAGCTTCGGCCCCAAGATGACCAGGAAGGAGGGCGAGGCGGCAGCGGAACTGCTGGCCTGGGCCCCCCAACTGGTGGTCATCTCCAGCCCCAATGCCGCCACTGCCGGCCCCACGGCCGCGCGTGAGCTCTTCAAGGGCACGCCCACCATCATCATATCGGACGGCCCCTCCAAGAAGGAGGCCCGCGACGCCCTGGCCGCAGAGGGCTATGGCTTCATCATCCTGCCCATGGACCCGCTCATCGGTGCCAAGCGCGAGTTCCTCGACCCGGCAGAGATGGCCCTCTTCAACTCCGACGCGCTGCGCGTTCTGGCTGCCTGCGGAGCCATTCGCCTGGTGCAGGAGGAGCTGGACGCCGCCATGGCAAGCATCGCCTCCGGCGCGCCCAAGCTGCCCGCCATGCTGGCCACCCCGGAGAAGTGCGCCGAGCGCATGAGCTTCTCCAATCCCTATGCCAGGGCCAAGGCCGTGGGCGCTCTCTACATGGCCCAGGCCGTGGCAGCCATCGATGCCGCAGCATGCTTCCGGCTCAAGGAGCTGTCTGCCATCGCTCTCGCAGCCGCCGCCGGCCATGAGGTCATGCGGGCTGCCGCTCGCCTGGCAGATGAGTCCAGGGAACTGGAGAAGGCCGGGGATGCAGTCTCCCGAAAGCCTCACGCCAGGAGCGGAGAGCTGCTCAGCAAGAAGGGCCTGCTCGACAAGCCCGAGAGGACCTGAGCCGATTACTTTCGCCCCGCGCGGCTCCAGGATTTATACCGGCCGGTGCATGGCAGTGGTGTAGCAAGGAAGATTGCACCGGCCCTACACGCTTCTGGGCCAAGAAGGGCAGTCTTCCCATTCACCCC
>CAYQKI010000149.1:0-2819 GCA_964418105.1 uncultured Methanotrichaceae archaeon
TTTGTGGTGGCAGTCAGTGCGCCAGCCATAACCAGTTGCTAACGACGTTTTCACCACAGAGACACAGAGGACACAGAGTACGCACAGAGAAGAGCTAACAACGACAAAGTCAGAGTAACTCCGGTTTAGCCATAGGAAATAGCGAAGAGCCAGAATCGAGCCCCATTTTCATTACCAGACAGATATTTTATTACTTAACAAGTAAATTTAAATTCTAAAAATAACTCAGTACTAAAAATAGGTACATAAAAAATAATTAAAGTGATAGGACATGACATTCACTCTCATCAAGGGAACCTTCCACGCGACGGGCTACAGCCCGGACGGCGACTCCATCCGCTTCAAGGCAAAGGACCCCACCCTCTGGAAGAGGCTCTCCGGCCCGGCGGCGGCGGTCAACGCCCGCGGCCACGCCCAACTGCGAATCGAGGCGGTGGACGCCCTGGAGACGCACTACTCCGGCTACTGCCAGCCGGCCCGCCCTGGCCGGGCAGCGGCACGCTTTCTCCTCTCCTTCCTGGGCATAGATGATGTGGTCTGGGACGAGTCGCACAGCCTCGTCACAGCCGCCCGGGACGGCTCTGAGGGCTACATCCTCTCCCGCAGCACAGAGAGCAACCGCCGCCCGGTCTCCTTCGTCTTCGCCGGCGAGGCCGGGGAAAAAGACGGAAGCGATATCGTTCTGGACGTGCCCCTTCTCAAAGAGAGCCTGAACTTTCGTCTTCTGGCCCGGGGGCTGGCCTATCCCATGTACTACAACGGCCTCTTCTCAGACCTGCGCCTGCCCCTCTCCGCCGCCGTAAAGTCGGCCCGGGAGGAGGGGAGGGGCCTGTGGCCCTGCGACAGGACCACCAAAGGCTTCTCCGTCTCCTGCCTGGAGGCGGTCACAGAGGAGGCGGCGATCCTGCCCAAGCTCTTCCGGCGCATAGTCGATTACATGGGCGAGGGGGGCAGCATCACCGGATTCAAGGAGCACCTGCAAAAGAGGTGCGAGCCGCTGGTGCGAATCGAGCAGGTCCACTTTACCCGGCTGGATGCCATAGTCGAGATGCGCGGGGAGAAGGTGAGGCTGGCCGAGGCTCCGGAGAACCTGATATTCATGGACAGGGTGCTGTGCAAAAAGAGCTGAAAACAAAAGAAAAAGTTGGATTTATGGATCTTCCAGGAACTGAAGGATAAACGGCGTTCCATAGTATATGTTATCCAGATTTCCCAAAGAGAAGTCCTTTCCAAAGTGATACTCAGAGCCATTGGGCTGTCCAAGTCCGATTTGGTAGGCCATCAGATGAGAACCGGCGGCATTGTGGTGTATAACATAAGGATCTTTTGAGATCCCTCCTCCCAGAGATATTGGCTCTTTATGAACCGCTTTTTCCCTGAGGCCGCCCACCTCCACGGCAAAGGATGCTGCCGTGCATAAAAACACTGTCATCAAGGCAAGACAGATCGTTGCAAAGCGCAATTTTATTCCTCCGCTAGAGCCCATGCAGACTATCAGTTATAAAGGTTCTTAGCTTGAGCCAGATCTCTGTGCCTCTGGGTCTCTGTGGTTTTGTTCAGTAGCATTAGGAATAATCTTTCGCAGGTTGCTCCTGCCTCTTCCCCTTCGCCGCCAAAAACTCTCGTGCCAGCCGCGCTGCCAGGAGGGCCGTCTCACCCCGGTCGTAGGCCGGAGCAAGCTCGTTTATGTCCAGGCCCACCGCTTGCGGCGCCACCCGCTCAATGACTCTCTTTACGTCCCAGGAGGACAGGCCGAAGGGCTCCGGATTGCCCACGGCCGGCGCGAATGATGGGTCCATGGCATCGAGGTCGATGGACAGGTAGAGCCGCTCGCAGTCCATGCCCTTTAATGCCTGATCCAAAATCGGGTCGATCCCCCTCTCTCGAACATCGCGAGCCGTGAAGAAGCTGATCCCGTTTTGGCAGGCATAGTCGAACTCCTCATGGCTGCCGCTCCTGATGCCGATGGAGGCGTAGGCCTGCACGCCCTTCTCCAGAATCCTACGGCTGGCGCAGGCGTGGCTGTAGCGGGTGCAGCCGTACTCGTCGCGCAGGTCCAGGTGGGCGTCCAGCACCAGCACTCCCAGATCGCCGGCCTCCTCTCTAATGCAGCCTTCGCAGCTCGCTCTGTTTCTGCTCCGGCCCCTCTCCATCATCGCCTCCACAATGGGCGGGGTGATGGAGTGCTCGCCTCCTAAAAATATAGGAACGGCTCCTGCTGGCAGCAGGGCTATGCCCTCCTTGATGGTCTCTTCCGCGTAGGCCGGGTCCGCTCCCAGCTCCATGTTGCCCAGATCGCAGATAGCAAGATCAGCCAGATCTATATCATGATAATAGTCGTAGCTCTCGAAGTTAAAAGATGCGAGGCGGATGGCATCCGGGCCGTCCCTAGACCCGGCGCGAAAAGAGGCCGTTGCGTCAAAGGGCAGGCCTACTACCACATACTCCGCTTCCTCTAGGGTTATACCGGCGTCGGCAAAGCCGCACCTCTGGAACATAAAATGATTTTAAAAGGGTTTAGCGCAGGTCCAGCTTGGTCCTGCCCATGACAAAGAGATAGGCAACCTCTTTTCCTTCCTCGATCTTTTCCTTCTGCTCCGCGGTTAGGGGCACATCGACAGTGGCGTAGCTGCCCAGGTCCATGAGCTGCACTGATGTGTCGCCGATGGATAGTACCTGGCCCGTCTTGCGCTCTACCGTGGGCACATAGATCTTGGTGGTAACCGGCTGAACAATCGATTTCTTCTGGTTATCAAATATGCCTATGGCATCCACCCTGGCCTTGGCGCTGCCGTGCTTTCCGGGCTTGGAATGGGATA
>CAYQKI010000150.1:0-2722 GCA_964418105.1 uncultured Methanotrichaceae archaeon
GCCATGACCACGCGGGGCATGATGGAAAAGGAGATGGTGAAAATCGCAGACCTGATCACCACCGTCCTGCGTGATATCAAGAACGAGGAGACCATAGCCTCCGTACGCAGTCAGGCCAGGGAGCTGTGCAGCCGCTTCCCGCTCTATCCTGACCTGCCCTGAAGATCGGAATGAATCAATCTGGATTGACCTGAAATGATAATCGACGGAAAAGCCCTGGCGGCTGATGTGGAGGCCGAGACGGCCCGAAGGGTTGCCAAGCTGGCTGAGCGGGGCATTGTCCCTGGCCTGGCCACAGTCCTGGTGGGCGAGAATCCTGCCTCCCAGATGTACATCAGGCTCAAGCACTCCGCCTGCTCGCGCGTCGGCATCCGGTCGGACAACGTCGTCCTTCCTGCGGACAGCACTGAAGAGCAGTTAATTGCCAGGATACAGGATCTGAACAGCCGGGCCGACATCAATGGCATTCTCCTGCAACTGCCCCTGCCCAAGGGCCTCTCCCCCCAGAGGGCCATGATGAGCATACTGCCTGAGAAGGATGTGGACGGTTTTCATCCCGTGAACATGGGAGCCCTTCTTTTGGGAGCGGAGCGGCTGGTGCCCTGTACCCCCAAAGGCATCATCTATGCCCTGGAGAGGCTGGGCATGGCGGGAGGTAAGCTGGAGGGCGCGGAGGCTGTGATCGTGGGCCACAGCAATGTCGTGGGCAAGCCCCTGGCAGCCATGCTGCTCAATCGCAATGCTACAGTGCAGGTCTGTCATGTCTTCACCCGTGACCTGGCCGAGCATACCAGAGATGCTGAGATCCTGATCGTCGCCGCCGGTGTCCCCGCGCTGATCAAAAAGGAGATGGTCCGTCCAGGAGCCATAATCTTCGATGTAGGCATCAACCGGGTGGGTGACAGGACTGTAGGGGATGTTGACTTTGAAGCAGTAAAAGATGTAGCATCGGCCATAACTCCCGTGCCGGGTGGAGTGGGGCCGCTGACCGTGGCCATGCTGCTCTCCCAGACGATCTCGGCTGCGGAGAGCCAGGCTGGACAGAAAAATAGTTTAACATAATTGATATGAACAGAGATAAAGCTGAACAGAAAGATATAGAGATGGTTTAATTTGTCCCTGGTCATTGCCCTGGCCCTGAGCCGTGAAGCGATCATCGGAGCAGACCGGCGGTCAATCTCTTTTTTCGGCCCTTGTCAGGCTCTGGAGGAGGAGCTGTACTCAGGGAAGATTGAGGACGACTGCAATCTAGAGAGCCGGGCAAAGGAACTGGGGGCCTCTCTGCAGATATCGGACGGCAGGGAGAAGGTCTGGAAGCGGGCAGAGATTTTGGTGGGTGAGGTGACTGAGGTCTCGGCCAGCCTCTCCCGGAGGAGGAGGATTTACCTGACTGCCGGAGCCAGCCTGCAGGTGGAGATTGAGGAGGCTGACGGCTCTGGCGTGGCCAGGGTCAGGGCCTGGGGAGGCGTGGGCTGCACAGTCTTTGGCAACCGCTTCACTCAGAATCTGGCCTCGCAGGAGATCGCTAGAGCAGGGGGTCGGGTGGACGAGGAGCTTATCCGGGCCATCCTACAAAAAGCGGGCAGAGAGACGGCTTCGGTTAGCCGGGAGAGCACTGTTTTGAGGACCGGCACCGGCACCAGGGCCTCGAATGCCAGGCAGGAGCTCTACAAGGCTCTTTCCGAGGACTGCCGGGAGAATGGCTGGAGGATATGCGATCCGCAGTGATCCTGGCGGGCGGAAACAGCAGCCGCCTGGGTGAGGAGAAGTCGCTCCTCATCTTTGACGGCAAGCCCCTCATCTTCCGGACTGCGGAGACTCTCGCCGAAGTGGCTGATGAGATAGTGATAGTAGCCAGGGATGAGAGGCACGCCAGGCGGCTGGAGGGGATCATCACGGCCTGTTCCGGCAGTCCTGAGGTCGAGATCTCATTTTCCTGGGACAGCGTCTCCGGGTTTGGACCGGTGGCGGGGCTTGATGCGGGCCTTTTAAAAGCGCGCGGAGCGTTTGTCTTTGCAACGGGCTGCGACCTGCCGTTTTTGAATGCCACTGTTGTGGACTGGCTTTTTGAGATAGCAGAGAGCAAAGAGGGATACGACGCAGCGGTCCCGGTTCAGCCCAACGGATTCTTCGAGCCGCTGCATTCGGTCTATGGCCGGGAGAAGATGGGCGAGTCCTGCCGGAGGGCATTGCAGAATGGCGAGCGCAGGATTCATGCCCCATTGCAGGAGCTATGCGTCAATCGCGTGCCCATGGAATTGCTGCGGTCTATAGATCCCGATCTTCTCTCCTTCTTTAACCTCAACACCCGCCAGGACCTGGAAAGGGCCAGGGCTTTATGGCATAAGAGAAAGCCCTAGAGGAGTCTATTTTAAAATATCTCGTCTAAATGTATTGCTTAAGCACCTTATATATGATATATACTATTACTACGAAGAGGGCTATTCTCATCAGCCACCAGAAGGTGTTCCAGAGGAGAATGGCTGCCAGAACTGCCAGCAATATTAAGATCAGGTTCTTCTCGCGGCTATAGCGACGTCCGGGCAGGCAGTAATCGCGCCTATGCATATCTCGCTAATCATCAATGGTATTATTAATTGTTTTCCTTGGATTGCGAACCAAAAGCATTATACATCCCCATTCCTCTGAGAGCGTGGTGAATTGGCATTGGATAAGCTTGAGCTGGCGATGAGGAACACGGAAGAGATTGTGACTGTGGACG
>CAYQKI010000151.1:0-2602 GCA_964418105.1 uncultured Methanotrichaceae archaeon
TATGACATCGCCCTTACACGGCGGGGATCACGCGTTCGAATCGCGTCGGGCCCATTTTGGATCGCATTTCTTTATCGGGCGAAAATGCCGTCTTTGAAGACTAAAGAAGAAGCATGACCGCCAGCCCCACCAGCACAATGGGCAGCAATATTGCCGCCATGCTGTTGCCGAACTCTTTTGTGCCCAGCAGGTAGGCTATGCACAGCTTGACGAGCGTGTTGGTCACTGCTGCCAGGGTGATGGCCGTGACGGCCACATCCATCGCCACTGTCGAGCCAGCCAGGGAGGCCATGGTCAGGGCTATGGCATCCACATCGGCCAGCCCCGATATCACGCCGGCTGCATAAAGTCCCGCGTCTCCAAAGTAGACATTGGCAACTTTGGATATGACCAGCACAAAGGCGAAGAAGGCACCGAACTTCAGTGCGGGGATGATGCGAAATGGGTCCTTTACCTTGACATCCTTACCGAGAGATGCGCTTTTTCGCACTCGCAGGTAGGCGAGGCCCGCTCCCAAGACCGTCATGACGAGAAGGCCGGGCAGAAGTGATAGGAAGAGCTCTCTGTTTATCACCAGCACTATGAAGAGGATCCTGGGAAACATGGTGCAGCTTGCCACGGCTGTCGCGAAGACGGCGGAGGGGAGTATCTCCGGGCTCTCTTTGGCCTCTGCGGCCATGGAGGTGGTGACGGCGGTGCTCGACACCAGGCCGCCCAAAATTCCCGTAAGGGACAGGCCCCGCTCCGGGCCGAGGATGCGGATCAGGACGTAGCCCACGTAGCCTATGAGGCTGACCATGACCACGAAGAGCCAGATCTGGCGGGGGTTCAGGATGCCCCAGGGGCCGAGGGGCGTCTCCGGCAGAAGGGGATAGATCACCAGGGCGATTATGCCCATCTTGAGGGTGTCGAGCAGGTCGGTCTCGCTCAATGCCTCTACGTAGCGGTGGGTGACGGTTCGCGTGGCCAGCACCCAGGTGGTGATTATGGAGAGGGCCACGGCGAGCAGCATGCTGTCGGGTATGCCGGCCAGCATTCCCAGGGCGAAGGTGACCACGGCGGCCACTGCAGCAGTGAAGTCGACCCTGCCCAGGGTGGAGACGGAGGAGGCATATCCCACGCCAACCAGCAGGGTGAAGACGGCTATGGAGGCCACGGCAAAGCCGGACCCGAAATGGACGGCAAGGGTGGAACTGAGGCAGCCCAGCAGGGAGATGAGGATAAATGTGCGCAGGCCGGCGACGCCCCGCACCTTGTCCTCCACCAGGCGGCGCTGCCGCTCTGTGCCGATGAGAGCGCCTATGAGTAGGGCGACGAGAAACGGGTAGATATCGGCGAAGTCCATTGACCTGGCTATTGCCGCCGTACAGTTAATAGTTTGCCCAGCGGTGTTGCCACCGAGGGGAGAAGCGGTCTGCGGCACTGAAGCGCAAGCTCTTTAAGTCCATCTGAATTTCGGAGTGGGGAATGATGGACTCGAAGGTCGTGCAGTCTGCGCTTGCACTGCTGGGCGTCATCGGCCTATTTGCGTTGATGGCCATACTGGTCTTGGCTCCCAGCTTTTCCGGATAAATTCTCTTCTGCCTGGCGCATTTTGAGGATCTCAGCTATTTCCTGTGGATTAACCTGAGCCACTCTGTCTTTCCGGTGTTTGTCTCATCTCTGTGCCTCTGTGCCTCTGTGGTTTTGCTGGGTATCAGTAGGATTAATTATCGCTAACTTATTAACTAAACCGCAGAGGCGCAGAGACACAGAGACAAAGAATCATTTTCATGCTCATGGTGGAAAGGCCGCTCGCCGCCCGGTGCAGAGTAGCGGGAAACCATTTATTGTATATCAGCTCCAGATGGGGAGAGATGGATAGGCAGACAATAGAAAAGTGCATCCGGCTGCTGGAGGAGGAGTACGGCGTTCCCCAGCGGCATGATATCGATCCTGTGGACCTGCTCATCATGACCATCCTCTCCCAGAACACCAGCGACGTCAACAGCCTCAGGGCCTTTGCCCAATTGAAGAGCGCTTTTCCCAGCCACGAGCAGATCCTGGCCGCCCCGGAGAAGGCGGTGGCAGAGAGCATTCGCGGCGGGGGCCTGGCCGACATGAAGGCCGGACGCATCAAAGAGGCGCTGGCAAAAATCAGGCAGCGCGAGGGCAGGATAGACATCGGCTCTCTGGCGGAAATGGACGATGAGCCGGCCATGGCATACCTGCGGTCCCTGCCTGGTGTTGGCCCCAAGACGGCCTCGGTGGTGCTGCTCTTCGCCTTCGGCAAATCATTTCTGCCCGTGGACACTCACGTCTACCGCCTCTGCCGCCGCCTGGGGATCTTAGAGGACGGCGTCCGGCCGGAGAAGGCGCAGGCCGCCCTGGAGAGGATCGTGCCGGAGGACAGGTATCTCTCCCTGCATCTGAACCTGATCAACCACGGCCGCAGGGTATGCAAGGCACGCGGCCCCAGGCACGAGCAGTGCGTGCTGCGGGAGTGCTGCGATTGCTTCCAGCGGGGGCTCTGCCAAAAGGCTTAAATGATAGTAAAACCACCCCCATTCCGCGCTCCGGTAGTGTAGCTCGGCCAATCATGAAGGACTCTCACTCCTTCGAC
>CAYQKI010000152.1:0-2518 GCA_964418105.1 uncultured Methanotrichaceae archaeon
CAGGACATTTATGAGCTGGCGAAATAGAGAAGAGGCATAATCAAGTTGCGAGTTCAACTCTGCGCCTCATATGGCGCTCCTCCAGTCTCTGTGGTGGCAGCCGGCACCGGCCATAGCCAGTGGCTGACGACGTTTTCACCACAGAGACAAGAAGGCACAAAGATAGCATTTTCGAACCAATAGCAGACAACTCAGAAAGAAAAATGGCCAACAAAATATCCAGTTGCCCGATTTTTTCTATCCGCCCAGCAATATTGTGATAGCCGCAATTACTATTCCTATTATGGCAGTTCCCAGTCCCATGATTATCCTTTCAGAGGTGCTCTTGTCGTATGCTCTGTTGCATCCTATTACGAACAGCAGGAAGATGCCGAGAATATTGGATACATCCAGGGCGAGCCGGACATCCTCCACCAAAAAGAAGGGAGCAACCACAGCGAGACCTGCAATTGTGGAGATGATGGTGGTGGCTGAAATTATGCTGATGGCATCCCGTCTCGATGGGGCTGCTTTCATCCCCGCACCGGCGAGATACTTCACCAGATTCCTGTACAACTGAATCCTCTTCTCATCACTGATATTTCGAAGGATGGTATCATCGAGCTGCTCGCCGATGAGCGGCAATGCATTATCGCTGCTTTCGATCGATCTGGAGAGGTCGATTATCTCATTTTCCATTCTTATGTTGTATCTTCTCTCCCAGGCATAAAATAGGCCGTCTGCTATCCCCCAGGCGATGCAGCAGAATAGGGCCGGATAGACGATATCCAGGTATGCCGTCTCACCGGGTGGTTCGTAGCCCCTGAGGACGCTGGTGAATGTCATGGCGATTATCACAGAATAAATGGCCTCGGCGCCAGCCCAGTACCTGCCGATATAGTCAGCCAGCTTCATGATCGTCAGCCCAATAGCCTGACCACAATGGTATCGGACAGCCTGTTGAATAAGCGCTGACTGCTTCGTTTATAGACGACCCAGGAGACAAGGCAGTCTATGGGCAAAAGAAAAGCCTTTCCAAAGCTCTCCACCGCCGCGTCTGCCAGGCCGATATGCTCTCTCGATGTGCCTCTAACGGCGATGTTCATGAACATCTTCCCCAGCGACTGGCCTTTATAGCTCTCCAGAGCCGTCCAGTAAACGAAGAGCATAACGGAATGCAGCAGTGCTCCATCATACCCCAGCGCCTCTAACCTCAAAACCATCATGACTCTGTGCCAGAGAATGCCAATGAGGATGATATCAATCAGCCATGCCCAGAACCTGTCCTCCCAGCTTGCCCGCGCAAATTCATTCATTCTTTCCCGTCACCTCGCATGGCCTGTGGCATCCCTTTTTCTTATACCAGTATCCTCCGGCAGAGGTGAACAGGACCAGGAGGATGAGAGCAGGCAGCAGCAGAGATGATGGCGCCTCTTTAACAGTCACAGGTATCTTCATGCTCTCAGAGATGACTGTCTGCCCATTGACATCTGTATACTTGATATCGCTCTTTATGCCATACTCCTTGGCAGTTGCATCCGAGTCCACATCGAGCCTGAACTTGACCGTCGTCTCCTCTCCGGGCTGCAGATCTCCGATAAACGCCTGGTCGTCGGTTGTAGAGAAGGGCTTGAAGACGGAGAGCCTTGCCACGGCATCCCTGGTGGGATACTCGCCGATATTTCTGTAGGTGGCAGAGACTATGGCATTTTTGTCCCCGGCAGAGACCTGCTCGTCTGCTGCAGTGGCATTGATGGTCTCGAAGTCCGCCTGCTTCTTGACTGAGATCACCATGGGAACTGTCCGGCTTTCTTTCTGATAGATATAGGATATCTTATAGTCTTCCAGGATGGACAGGCCGATACGAGTTTCAAGCTCCGAGGCCGAGATCCGGACATTGTCCTGATAATCATAAGATATATTCAGCGTGAGAGGATACTCTCCGGCGAGGGCGTGCTCTCCAATCTTTATTTTAAAGCTCAGAGGCGTCCGCGTCTTTTCGCCTGCCTTCAAGGACTCGATCACCTGATCGCCTGAAGCCACCTCAATCTGCTGGCTGTCTGAGACCAGGCGAAGAGTGATTCCCAGAGCGGTGGGTTTTTTATACTCTTCCTTTAGCTCAGCATCCGCCAGCTTAAACTCTTTAGGATTCTGAGGTACCTGATCCTCCTTGAAGCCCGATATCCCTCCATAGTTGGCCAAAGATACATAAAGGGTAGCAGTATCACCACGCTCGAACTCATCAGTTCCGGAGACCGTGGCTGAGATATCCGGGCCGCCCTGCATGGTATAGTAATTGTCTCCGCCCAGGTCATAGGGAATATAGGTGTTCTGACTGCAAGAGGCAACCAGAATTGTCAGAATGCATGCCGCAGCCACGGCCAAAATGACTTTCATATTTCTCTCTCCATGCGGATCATCAGCACTATCAGCACTGTGAAGGTGGTAAGGAGGGCAAATACGACAGACAGCACAGTAACCAGGCCGAAGTTGCTTATTATATCAAATGGAGAAGCCACAAGAGCCGCAAATCCGCAAA
>CAYQKI010000153.1:0-2300 GCA_964418105.1 uncultured Methanotrichaceae archaeon
GCCCAGCGACATCGTGGACTACAACCTCTCCACAGACAAGCTGACCGATCAGGACATGCAGGCCCTGCGAAGCGAGCTGACCGACCCCCGATTCGCCACACCCTACTGGGACAAGCAGATCAGGCTGCAGATTGACCTCAAGAGGAAGGCTGAGCAGCAGGCCTTTGCCGGTAAGGGCCTGGACTATGTGACAAAGACTTACCTGCCGGAGAGGCTCGCAGAGATGGGAATTCTGTAATTTTATGGAGACGGCATAGGTTGATCATCGACTTTCACACCCATATATATCCCCGCACTGTGGCGGCCAAGATCCTGCCCGCTGCCAAGAGAAAGCTCAATGTGGCTGTGCCGGGCAGCGGCGCTCCGGAAGACCTGCTCATGATGATGCAGGAGGGGGGAATATGCCGGTCGGTGCTGCTGCCGCTGGCCAAGGGCTGCGGGGATGTCAGCAGCCTCAACGACTGGGTCCTGTCTGTTTCACAGGCCAGCGCCGAAAAGCTGACTGCCTTTGGGGCGGTGCACCCCTTCATGGCCGATCTGGAGGCGGAGCTGGATAGGCTGGCCGCTGCCGGCGTCAGGGGCGTGAAGATGATGCCGCTCTTGCAGCAGGTTTATCCCGACGACTCCCGCTGCACCCCTTTTTATGAGGCGCTCATCGAGAGGGATATGCTGCTCATAGCTCACGCCGGCCGGGATCCTCTGGACCGGCCAGAGGTCTTCGGCACGCCGGAGCGCTTTGCCGCTGCCGCAGAGAGCTTTCCGGAGCTGAAGATGATCCTGGCCCACCTGGGAGGGCTGCGCATGTGGGATGATGTCAGAGAGCACCTCCTGCCCGCGGCCAAAAATGTCTGCTTCGATACGGCTTACGCCTCATTTTACATGAGCAAAGACGACCTCTTCGAGCTGATCAGGGAGATAAGAGCGGAGAGGGTGCTCTTCGGAAGCGACTATCCCTGGGAGGAGCCGGCAGCAGCGGCGGAGATCATAGCCGGCCTGCCTTTGAGGCCCGCTGAGAGGGAAGCGATCTTCTGGAAGAACGCGGTTCGACTGCTGAATCTGCCTGACTGAGGACGGACCAAAGGTTTATACTTCTTCAGATTAAACGCCCAGATCTATGAAGCGCGATCTGATGGATATCCTGGCCTGTCCCCTCTGCAAGGGAGAACTGACGCTGGAGGTCTTCGAGGAGAACGAAAAGGAGATAGTGACCGGCAAGCTCTGCTGCACCTCCTGCAAGGAGTGCTATCCCATTGAGGACACCATTCCCAATATGCTGCCTCCCGACCTGAGGGATTAACAGCTTACCGCACACAGGTGCAAAGAAGAGAGAAATATTGCTTCAGATCATTGGGATAACCTCCTTCAGAAAATAAGGCATTCTTTACCGGCGAAATATTTATAAAATATTATGATCCATATCATCAGGGGAGTCGGCAATGGATCATGCAGTTCACATCAATGGCAAAGACAACGGAAGCCGGGCGGCAAAGCCCATCGTCCTGCGTCTGCTGCCCGGAGAGGAGACGATATTCAACCTCAGGGTGGTCAATCACGGCGAGCCTGCCAATATCTCTCTTTTGGCCAGCAGCACCGTCATCAAGGCGGTGAGGCTGAGAAAGCCGGATCACTATGTGGTCATGGAGGAGGTCATACCGGTCATGGCCAGGATGCCTGCCGGAAAGCGGCGTCTGGACGGGGAGATAGTCCTCTCTGGCCCGGCCGGGAAGAGCCGGGTGCCCATCACTCTTTTGCGGGACTCTGAAGATCCGGGAGACAACATGGAGGCCCCAGGGCCGGCTGTCAATGCCGATATTTTAGACGGGGAGCTGGAGGGCGACGGCGATGCCGAGGACGGCGATGATAATGATTATGAGGATGACACGGACGGCCCTCCAAGAAGAAAGAGTCGCGGTCAAGACGACGACGGCGACGAAGAGGATGAGGGCTCCGAGCCCCGGCGCATAACCTTCTCCAGAGATCAGGACCTGGAGAGGTACAGATCGGCAAGCAGAAGGAAGAAAGGGGCAGAGAGGGCCAGGGCAGGCGATGCCGTCAGAGAGCGGACGCGCCCGGCGGCGGAGGGCAGCCCTGAAAAAGAGGATCCAGGAGAAGGGCCGGAGGAGAGAACAATCAGCCGCACCCCGCCCAGGTTCGTCACCCGCATCGATGACAGCTTTGTGGACAAGAGCACTGGCAGCCGGGAAGGCCTTTCGTCCGGAGTGAGAAGCAGTGGCGCAGGCAGTGAGCAGCCGCCGCAGGATGCAGATTCAGATTCAGAGGCAGAGGCAGAGCAGCAATAC
>CAYQKI010000154.1:0-2233 GCA_964418105.1 uncultured Methanotrichaceae archaeon
GATGCCTCAGACCACCACGGCCCGGCTCTCCGCCTCCAGGGGATGCACCCCCAGAAACTCAATTCGATCATCAACTCTGCCCTCCAGGGGGCCGAGGTCCACGATCATTATCCTGTCCTGGTCATGCTTGATGATGCCGTCAAGGGCGGCGATCAGCTCCACCCTCCCTCTGGCAGTGAGATTGCAGCGGAAGACAGAGTAATGAATCGGCTCTCCGAAGGCCTTCATGGTCCTGTGCACCTGATGCAGGCGTTTTTGGTCCATTATGTCGTAGCTGACCACGTAGCATTTCAGGTCGCTCGTAAAGATCGCCCTCCCTTCAATTGCTATCTGGTGCAGAAGGGCGGATAGTGCTCGATCTCTCCGGAGATGGCGCGGGCCAGCAGGCGAGCCTGCACCTCCAGAACTCTCCTGTAGCTGATTTTGTATCCGAAGAGGGGATGGACGATCTGCATCTCCATGCGGCGTTCGTAGCCTGTCACCACTGCCTTCTTGCCGGCTGCAGTGAGGGTTACTCCGGCACGATTTTTTATGAAGTCATTTGGGGTGAGCTGCTCATTATTAAAGAGAGTTATCGCCGTCGAATCGGCAATCAGGGGGCGAAACTCCTCCATCATGTCCAGGGCGAGGGCGGGCCGGCCGTACCTGGGGCGGTGGTAGAATCCGAGATAGGGGTCGAAGCCCACGCCGAGGAGGGTGACGAAGATATCTTTGACCAGGATGCCGTAGAGGTAGGAGAGGGTGGCATTGACGGGATCGCGGGGAGGTCTTCTGTTCCTGTCGGTGAAGGAGAAGTCCTTGCCTGCCGACTTGAGCATGCCGGCAAAGCGGGAGAAGTAGCACTGTCCCGCTGCGCCTTCGATGCCGAGCAGGCTCTCGCTGCTCGCGGCCTCCTCGGCGTCGGCTGCAAGCTTCGCCAGGAGGTCGAGGTCGCTTTTGCACTCTTCGGCGCAGTTTCGCCGCAGGAGGGTCCTGCAGTTTCTGATCTTTCCGGAGACGGCGCTCCTGGCCAGGGCAGCCGATCTGTCGCGGTCCAGGAAGCACTGGAACTGGCGGACCCTCAGCTCCACGTTCTTGTGGGTGGTGCCGAGGCATATCCCCTGGAACCATCCGCCGTGGGTGTAGTGGATGACGGGAATGCCGCGCTGCATCAGCTCCACCATGGCCGGGGTGGTGATCTCCACGCCGCCGTAGAGGCAGAGCTGGGAGATCTCTCTGATGCGGGCTTCGCTGGCCTTTCCCTCGCGGGACCAGATCTCCAGGCGGTCCTCCTTTTTCCGGACGGTGTAGCCCTGGCCGACCACGTAGACGGGGATGGTGTTGTCGAGGGCGGGCAGGAGCTTTCGCACCGGGCCGGAGCCCTCTGCGGCATTTTCGCCGGCCTGCATCTCCTTTAAGAGGGTGATCTCATCGGGCAGGCATATGCCGGCCAGAGAGCACCGGTTGCACCTGGGGCTATGGGAGAGGGGGGCAGGCATCTGCGCGCCCTTTGCCGCGGCCCGCAGATCTGAGATCAGCTCTTTGGTTCTGGCTACCAGGGCCTCATCGAAGAGGACATGGACCTTCTTTTTGGACTTGACGAAGTAGGCGATGCCCTGCGGGCAGGCAAAGCCGTTCTCCTGGAGCACCAGGCCCTGGGCGCAGAGCTGCACCCTCTCCGGCTCGTAGGCCCCCTCCGGGATGTCCGGAGCGTAGCCCCGCTTGTAGTCAACCGGCGTCACCACGCCGCCTTCGCCCTCCAGGAGATCGATCCGGCAGGTGATGCCGCACTGTGGCCCTGAAAGGTAGACGGACCGGTCATGAAATGTATCGAAATCCGGTTCCTTTTCCTGTGACTGTGAGTCGGATGTCTCTGATTTTGATGCTTTGGACTTCACCGGCCCGGAGTCGACGCGGCGGTGCTGGAATCTGCCGTCCACAGTATCGGCGCTGTCCAGAAATTCCCCCTGCACCCACTCGATATAGCAGAGACGAGGGCAGTAGGCGAACTCGTTGAGCATTCGGGCGGGAATCAGATCCGGCAGGTCGCGGAGAGGCTCTTGCGCTTCAGTATTCACCAACTCACCGAAATAGTAATAGTAGTTATTATTTATATATGTTTCTATTTTTTATGGATGTGCGCTGCAATTTAATTTCCTGAACTCCTGAGCGGCCATCAAGCTGCAATATTTCCTCAGGAGGAGTGACTTAAAAGATTGCTGATACTATAACAAAATTTAATGAAATGTTTGGC
>CAYQKI010000155.1:0-2117 GCA_964418105.1 uncultured Methanotrichaceae archaeon
TGCAGCAGATGGTTGTAGGAAGCACGACCTATGAGACGGCCAGGATTGCCAATCGCCCGGTCTTGATCGTCAGATCGGAGAGATAAAGGCAATTCTCTTAGATCTTTATTTATCATCGCCGTTTGCAATGCCCTCATCCTCATGGGGCGGGTTGATGAGATCGGGCACGTTCAGGGCGGAGGCGGGCACTCCCATCGATATGCAGGTCTTTCTCAGCTCTCTGATGATGGACCCGATTCTCTCGAAGGAGAAGAGGATCTCCGAAAACTTGCCGCCGCTAGCGCTCTTTGCCGCCAGGCGGATCATGTGGATCTTGTAGTTCCAGTTGAGTGCCTGGCGCAGCAGCTCATCGTTGGAGCGCATCCTCCTGTCCACTTCATCCGGCATCTGGGGAAAGGCGCTTATGAGGTGATCGATGTTCTCCCGGCAGGGGGCAGCCATATCCTCAATTCCCCGGTACGACTCGACTGATTGAGATTGATATTGAGATTGAAATTGAGATGCAGCCGCTTTATCCTTCTCTAAAAGGGCATCAAACCTCCTGGCCAGGGAGACCATCTGCTGTGCCAGCAACCCTCCCAGGTCACAGACCCGGGCCAAAATGGCCACGTGGGCCGCATCCTCCACAGATATCTCCCGGTTGGTCAGGGAGACCACAGCAGCCGTGATCTGGGTGTGCAGGTAATCTACGTAGTCCCTGGAATGCTCAATCCTGGAGCACATGCCCGTCTCTCCGGCGGCGACCTGCATGGTGCTCTCAAATATATCCTTGCAGATCCTGAGCAGGTGCACGATCTCCTTCTCGACCAGGACAATCGCCTCGGATATGTCTGAGGGCAGCTTTGAGCAGATGTGCTCGGTTACAAAGAGGATCTCCCCGTCCTTTTGGGGCAGCAGCCTCATGATAAGGCTGGAAAACGGCCTTATGGCCAGCAGAAATATAATAGCTGATGTAATATTAAATATGAGGTGGGCGTTTGCCACCTGAACGGCCTCTGTGCCGCCCATGCCTTCGATGACCGCTGTAAAATTGCCAATGAAAGGCAGGAAGAGAAGCACGCCCAGGAAATTGAAGAGAAACTGGGCTACTGCCGAGCGCTTTGCTGCGGTGTTCATGGATAGGGAGACGACCAGGCCGGTGGTGGTCGTGCCGATATTGGCCCCCAGTATCACCGGTATGGCCTGGGCTGCTGTTATCAGGCCGCTTTGGGCCATGACCACCACCAGGCCGGCTGTGACTGAGCTGGACTGGAAGATGTTGGTTATGACAAAGCCGATGGCGATTGCCGCAAGGATGTTGCTGGTCATGGAGAAGAGGGAGAGGACTTCAGCATTTCCCTGCAACGGCGACACTATGGATGAGATCAGGTTGAGGCTGTAGAAGACCAGCCCAAAGTAGAAGACCGGCTTGCCGTAGGCTCTATAAGGACCGCGCACCAGGCTGGCGGCAAATCCCAGGACCACGAACAGCGGGGCGAATGCCGTCAGCTTGAAGGCGACAAGCTGGGCGGTGAGAGTCGTGCCCACGTTTGCGCCTATGATCAGGCCCAGGGAACTGGCAAAGGAGATGGCCCCGGCGTTGACCAGGCCGATGGATATGATGGTGGTGGCGGTGCTGGACTGGACAATAGCAGTGACTGCGGCGCCGGCGAGAGCGCCCCGCAGGGGGGTCTTTGTCGCTTTCTGGAGGAGGTTTCGAAAGCGCTCGCCTGCAATATGCCGCACCTCTCCTGAGAAATTCTCGATGCCGTAGAGGAAAAGGATAACGGCGGGGATTATTGCAGCCAGGAGGTCCCAGATCATCACTGGCCTTAGGGGCTGTAAATATAAATTGCTTTGCAGCCGGCATCTCATGCCCGTATGTCGGCAGTCCGGGAGCAATTGGCTATAACCAGTGGTTAAATTTCCCAGGTTATTATTATTCATTCTGGCGAATCCTTTAATTGCTCTGTGCCTCTTTGGTTTTGTTCGGTAACAGTAGGATTGACTATCGCCAACTGACTGACTAAACCACAGAGGCGCAGAGGCACAGAGAAACGATCTTTGTGGCTTTGTGCCTTTTTGGTGAAGTCGTTTGCGCCAGGGCCAGCCCAGTGGTCTACGGACTTTCACCACAA
>CAYQKI010000156.1:0-2012 GCA_964418105.1 uncultured Methanotrichaceae archaeon
TCACAATTCGTTACAATCTCCCGCCGCTTTCTCTAATGCTTAATAGCTACTTAAACTTTTTGCGTGATGCATTTATTACAATCTAATATATACGAATCTGTAGACTATGAAAGCATTAAATAAAATACATATTTTTAAGTTAGATATATTAAATAGATCCTCTATAATTGTGCAATCCTTTTCAGGCCGGTATGCAAATATATCCTGGCTTTACGATAATGAGCATCCCAGGCCCGGCCATCGCGACAGGAAATAGCAGCCAGACGGTCAGTGGATTAAACGGGCGGGCCTTTGATCCGACGGGGCCGTGAACATCCATTATATTAAAAAATATCATAAGTTCATAATTTTTTTAGCGCATGTTTTTTGCCATCCTTAATAAGAAAATAGCCGATCAACTGCGATCGACTTCGGAATGCGGCAGTGGCAAACAAATGAAAATTATCGAATAATAATGCAAAATTTCCCCTTCGCCACCATCCCCAACCACGCTCACCCAGGCCTGCCCTGCTTGCCCGTCATGAAGATGATCGTTCATGGAAAAACTTAAATCAAGTAGCATATTTGGCTTTCAGGAATGCATCTCATAATTGCCGAGAAGCACGATGCTGCCAAGAGGATTGCCGAGATCCTGGCAGGCGGCAAGCCCCGCTCTCAGAGGATAGCAGGAGTTGAAGCATTTCGTTTTGATGATAAGGTAGTGATGGGCCTCTCCGGCCATATCGTGGGAGTGGACTATCCCCCAGAATATAACAACTGGCAGAAGGTGGACTGCAAGGAGCTGATCCGGGCCGAGATCGTTGTCCGCCCCATCCAGGAGAAGATCGTCTCCGCCCTGGAGAGCCTGGGAAGAGAGGCAGACAGCATCACCATCGCTACTGATTTTGATCGCGAGGGAGAGCTGATCGGAGTTGAGGCCCTCAAGATCGTGGAGAAGGCCAATCCCGGCCTGCAGGTGGATCGGGTCAGGTACAGCGCCATAGTCAAGGACGAGATAAACAAGGCCTTCCAGAATAGAGAAAAGGTAGATTTCGACCTTGCCGCCTCAGGCGAAGCCAGGCAGATTATAGACCTGGTCTGGGGGGCCGCCCTGACCAGATACATCTCTCTGACCTCCGGGCGTCTGGGAAAGGAGTTTCTGTCTGTGGGACGGGTACAGTCGCCGACGCTGGCCCTCATCGTCGACCGTGAGCGGGAGATCGCCGCCTTCGTCCCCAAGCCCTACTGGGAGATATATGTCGACCTGGAAAAGCAGCTCACTGTGCAGCATGCCAAGGGGCGCATCTGGGAAGAAGCCGAGGTAGGCAAAATTGTCTCCCGGCTGGGACCGTTTGGCATCATCAAGTCCATCGAAACCCGCCCCCGCGTTGACAAGCCGCCCGCACCCTTCGACACCACCAGCTTCATCGCCGCCGCCAGCGGCATTGGCTTTTCTGCAGCCAACGCCATGCGCATAGCCGAATGGCTCTACACCAACGGATTCATCTCCTACCCCAGGACGGACAACACAGTCTACCCGCCTTCCATCGACCTGAAGGCGCTCACCGCACAGTTTTTGCAGGGCGCTTTCTCTGAAGAGGCCAAACGCCTTCTGCAGGGAAAGATGCAGCCCACTAGCGGCAAGAGGTCCACCACCGACCACCCGCCCATTTATCCTACCGCCCCTGTGGAGAAGAGCGCCCTCAAGGAGGACCAGTGGCGAATATACGAGCTCGTGGTGCGCCGCTTCTTTGCCACCCTTGCCGAAGAGTGCGTCTGGGATGCGACCAGCATCAAAGTGGACGTTGGCCCCGAGCCATTCCGGGCCAGCGGAGCGCGGCTGATCCAGGCCGGCTGGAGATACTACTACCCCTACAGCAAAGCAGAGGAGCACATACTGCCCCAGCTTGAGAAGGGTGAGAGGCTGAAGGTCCTGGGCCACAGGGTGGACGCCAAGGAGACCCAGCCGCCCGCCCGCTACGGCCAGGGAAAGCTGATCAAGCTGATGGACGAGCTGGGCCTGGGGACCAAGT
>CAYQKI010000157.1:0-1986 GCA_964418105.1 uncultured Methanotrichaceae archaeon
TTTGTGGTGAAAACGTCGTCAGCCACTAGCTGCAGCCATCCGCCTGCGGACAGCTTCCATACAGGGCATGATAAACGCACCGAAGGCATATTGTCAGGACAGGCCGACTTCAATCAAGCCTTAAAAGCCTTCCAACGTCCATATCCATCTGTTTCAAATTCACAGTCTCTCTTCGCCTCGCATCCCGGAACGAAATATACGCCGGCATAAGACACATGCCGCCCGGCATGCTCTTTCCACTCCCTGCCCACCAGCGGCTCCACCGGCCCGATTACATCAACAGCCTCTCCTTCCCCGCAGGCCAGGACGTGAGAGGTAATTTTCCGGCCCTTAGGGAGAGATAAAATGACCCTTCCATCTTCCTCCCTCCATTGCTCGCCGGCAGAGGTCTTTCCACTTCCGCTGCTATTGCCGTTCCACTGCGGGCAGAGGCCGACGCGCCCCCAGCCGTAAGTGCGCTCTCCGCCCAATTGCAGGCTCTCCATCGATGCCTGCCAATAGCCCGAATCGATCGCATCTGTCCGGCCAGCCTGGCCTTCATCTGCCCATAAGTCGCCTATCAGGTAAACCGGCTCTCCTTTTCTTGTAACAGGAGCTATGAACTCAGTCTCATGCAGGCTGCCCTCCTCAGTGGAGCCGGAGGAGTAGTCCAGGGCAGCGCCGGAATAGCTGTCCAGGAAAAGATACTCAAAGTCGTCCTGCTCCCAAAAGCAGCAGGGCCGGATCCCGTCCAGACTGGGCCACAGGTAGCCGAAGCGAAACTGCCTTAGCAGGCACTTGCCAACCTCAGTGTATCCCCTGTTCCATTCCGCTTGCGGAAAGTCCCTCGTCAGGCGGGCTGTGAGAGCAGCCCACAGGTTCTTTCCCGGCACATAGCTGCGGGTTTGCATGAGGTTGCCCACCTTGCGGTAGCCGATGTGCATGGGGCTATTAAGCCGGAATTTTAAAGGGTAATGCGTCCAGACCATGCCAGCCATCCTAGCCTCCCGATGCCCTTAAGTCTGCTGCGCTGGCTGAGCTAGCTGCGGCGGATGCTGCTGCTTTAGCTGTCTTAGCTGCTTTGGCGCTATACCTGGCGTAGATCAGAGTCTGTTCGTAAAGCTCCCGAACTAAAAGGAGGTCGTCGAGATCGCCCAACACATCGTCGACATAGAACTTCAGAGCCTTCTGTGCATCGTCACCGGCTTGCGGAAGATTTGGCAGGCCTTCAAATGCAGGCAGCTCTTTAAGCGCCTGGAAAAGCTGGGCTCGTATCAATGGCGCAACCTCTTTCTCATCGCTGGTGCGTGAGAACAGAAATAGCATCATGGCGTAAACGCCCTGCTCCTGCAAAACGCCAAGCGCCTTTGTCACCAGCCGCTCCAGCGTTTCAGTTCGCCTATCAATTAAAGCCCTCCTGATCTTTTCTGCCTCTTCTGGGCTCTTTCTATCTTTCTTCTGCTTTTCCTCTGCTTCTTTTTCTGCCTTTTCCCTCACTTTTATGATCATATCCTGTGACAGGCCGGCGGCCAGCCGGTCCAGATTGAGAGTTTGATCGGGAGCACTATTAAAATTATTATCAAGATTTTGAGGAGGATTGCTCATTTTGCTGCCTCCCGGACTGCATCGGATTTTATGGCTTCTTTGGCGGGATAGGCCTGCCATTTATCGACATTTCTTATCCTCCCAAATCCCCTCGTGCCCATGCCACCGATGCCCAGATGCTCCGCCAGATCAAGCCCTGCGCCGATGACATCCGCCACCGTATTCCAGGAGGCTCCAAGCTCCTGGCCCTGATCGTCTCCCTTGCTGCTGTCGTACTGCCTGGTGATGGGCTTGAACTTGCCCTGATAGTCGTCAATCACCACATCCATCCAGAGCAATGCGGCTCTTGGTATCGCCTCATATGTGAAGAGCGCCCCCTCCTCCGCCGCTCCTGTATTCGGATCGATGGATACCGATGTGCGCACCTCCAGATTGCTGTTCACGATCTGGGTGAATAGCTTA
>CAYQKI010000158.1:0-1908 GCA_964418105.1 uncultured Methanotrichaceae archaeon
GGATAAAGCCCAGAAGGAGAAGGCGGGAGCGATCTTTGACCAGCGGGGCCAGACTATTCATGGCTCGCAGACCAACATCAACCAGGCCAATGCCCCGGTGTTCTCCGGAACAATCAGCGGCCCGGTTAATATCGGCGACTCTCAGAAGCGGTGAAGGAAATGAGTGAAGGAGATGGCTTCATTCAAAAAGGTCAGAATATCCGTGGTACGCTGACAAATATCCAAGAAGCTAACGCTCCTGTGATTTCGGGAAAAGTAGATACTGTTAACATTTACAGCGACAGACCCGAGAAGCCTCTCATCCCTCACCAGATCCCAATGCCGCCAATGGATTTCACAGGCAGAGAGAATGACCTGCGAGATCTCTTAGGCTTCTTTGAGCGCGGCTCCAGCATAATTGCCCTGCGGGGCATGGGTGGCGTCGGCAAAAGCGCCCTGGCCTTTGCCCTTGCGCAAAAGCTGAAAGACAGATTTTCTGACGGCCAGCTTTTCATCAGCATGATGGGCACAAGCCCAAAGCCTCTAACGCCGGCAGAGGCCATGGCCCAGGCCATCCGATCTTATCAGCCGGCTCTTCGCCTGCCGGAGAGTGAGGCGGAGCTGGCCAATCTCTATCGCTCAGTGCTCGACGGCAAAAGGGCTCTTTTACTGCTTGACAACGCCCTTGATGACCGCCAGGTAAGGCCGCTATTGCCGGTGCCGGAAGGATGCAGTTTGATCATCACATCACGGCGAAAATTCAGCCTCCCTGGAATGTCCCTAAAAGACCTCGATGTCTTGAAGCTTGATGCAGCCGCGGACCTCTTGCTCAAAACAGCCGGCGGAGATTTTGTTGTCAAGCCGGTTCAAAACGAAGATGAATGGAAGGATCTCGCACGTCTATGCGGCTGCCTGCCCGTAGCTCTGAAAGCCGCGGGCAGCTACCTGGCCTGCACCCCCGGCTCCAGCCCCAAAAAATATATCACGATTTTGGCAGACGAGCGCAGGAGGCTCGGCATCATCGGCAAGGAAGGTGTGGAGGAAAATGAGGATCTCGTGGCTAAATTGAGCCTGAGCTACAGCCGCCTCGCTGCAGACACTGCACGTGTCTTCAGGCTTCTATCGATCTTTCCGGCGGCCTTTGATGCCCCGGCTGAGGAGGCAGTCTGCCAGGATGAAGGCCACCGCCATTTGATAGATCTTGTCCGCTGGAGCCTTGTCGAATATGAGCGCCGTGGCGAGGAGGACGAAGGCAGGTATCATCTGCACGATTTGGTCAGGATTTATGCCTCTTCTCAACTGGAACTGGATGGAGAGGCGGCCATAGCCGCTCACCAACTTCACTCTGCCCATTATCTGACCGTTCTGCAGAAGGCTAATGGGCTAATGCTTGAAGGCGGTGAATCTCTAACTCTGGGGTTGAAGCTATTTGATTCGGAATGGTCGAATATCCAGGCAGGCCAGGCCTGGGCCAACTCCCAGTCAACTGCAAATCCTGAGTGCTCAGAAATATGCAGCAATTATGCCGGGCAGAGCAGTATTTTGAACTTGAGGCTCCATCCGGTCGAGAATGTTCGATGGCTTGAGGCTGCCTTGGCCTGTGCCATGCAATCAGGAAACAAAGAGGCGGAAGGCGTGCATCTGGGCAACCTGGGCATCGCCTACAAGAACCTGGGCGACGCCCGGAAGGCAATCGAGTATCACGAGCAGGCGCTGGTCATCGATCGTGAGATCGGGGACAGGAGGGGCGAAGGGAATGCGCTGGGCAACCTTGGCCTGGCCTACGCCGCCTTGGGCGACGCCCGGAAGGCAATCGAATACTACGAGCAGGCGCTGGTCATCGATCGTGAGATCGGGGACAGGAGGGGCGAAGGAAATGCGCTGGGCAACCTGGGCCTGGCCTACGCCGCCCTGGGCGACGCCCGGAAG
>CAYQKI010000159.1:0-1778 GCA_964418105.1 uncultured Methanotrichaceae archaeon
CCCACCGCCACCGGCCCCTGCACTGCCTCCCCAAATTCGATCCGGAACCCGTACCCAGCCCCGTTCGCCGCTGGCCTGCCCTCCCCTCTCTCTCTCAGTCGCAGGAAGGCGTGCCAGGGCACCTCCCGCCCACCCAGCATCGTGCCCGCTACAGGCTCCACCAGCACAGGCCTTGGCAAACCGGCCAGCCCCAGCAGCCTGCGCAGCTCGTGCTCCGCGCTTCCGATCTGCAGGCCGCTGGCATCCACCTTCGCAACGCCCGCCCGCGTGCGCTTGGGGTGGCGCGCCGACAGGAAGGGCGTGCGTGAGATCCACGTTCTCGATCGGGCTAGCAGAGGGCTCTCTCCGGCAAAGTCCTCAGGTTGGCCCAGCTCCAGAAGGGCCATCCTCACCTCTAGCCCGTCCGGCCCCCAGATTCTGCCCAGGCTCTGCAAAGCCGCCTGCTCCCACGGGCCAAAGCCCATGCGTGCGTAGACGACGGCGTGAGTTATCTCACCCTGTTCTTCCCGGCGGGGATCGCACTCGCATAAGATGTAGGCGTGCCCATGTCCTTGCAAGGGCCTGCGTGAGCTATCGCATCCCGTGAATACGCTGGAGCCGTTGGAGAGCTCAACCAAAGCCAAATGAATTCACTCTGCCAGAAGAAGAGCCGTTGTCAGCTTGGGAGGATGGCCGCCGGATACAAGAAACCTGGCTACAGATGGCTTTTCAGCCATAAGAACCAGCCTGCGGACAAAGTGACAAGTCAGAGAAATCCATTCGTCTTCTCCCTCCTGGGCGAGATGGCAATCCAAAGATAAGTACTTTGGGGATTATCTCAGATCAATTTTTATGATAGAAAGGTGCAGGATAGGAGATTATGATGCTAATAATTTAGGGGGATTGATGTGACCCAACTCAAGCACTTTCTTCGCAACCGATGGGATGAGCTGTTAATCACCTGCGTCTATCTCAATGCCTTTGTTGCATCAATATTCACGGGGGATATTACAACAGTTCTTCTGGTATCTCTGGGCGGATTAGCCCTCTTGGCCATTATCTTCACAGTAAGAGGTCAGGTGCAAAAGAGGCATCTTCCTTTGCGGGGGCAGAATATCGCGTTTCAGGTGCCCAGAAGAGGGCTCATCTTCACAGCAGGCCTGCAGCCCGAAACCATCAGACTGGCCGTAAGGCATCAAAAACCGGAATTCATAGGATTTATATGCTCAGCCAAATCCGAGCCTACAGTCGTCCAGTTGACAGAGGAGTTCAACTGCAATGAAGACAACTGCATTGAGAAGCTTGTCAACTCCAATGACATAAAGGACATCCGCACTGAAACCGGACTTATTCTCGACTGGATGATCTCAAAGGGCCTCAAGCCACGAGAAATCGCTGCTGATATCACAGGCGGAACAACCACCATGTCTGTCGGCGTCTTTTCTATGACCGAAGAGCGACATGTAGACAGCCAGTACATCTTCTGCCGCCAGTACGATGATAACAACAGATGTTTGGACGGCACCCAGGAAGCCGTATTTATCAGTCGCTACAGCCAGGATCGCTTTTCAATTTGAGGGGTTCTGAAAATGATAGAAGATGATCAAGATCACGACAGCATTCCTGACCTCATCCCGGCCAGCATGCTTGCCGCCTTCGCCTATTGCCCACGCCTTTGCTACCTACAGTGGGCGGAGAGAGAGTTCCAGGATAGCGCCGAGACGGCCGATGGCAGGTTCCAGCACCGATGGGTCGATGCCGAGCAGGACGCAGTCCCAGAAGACTTCCAGCCCTTCCAC
>CAYQKI010000160.1:0-1767 GCA_964418105.1 uncultured Methanotrichaceae archaeon
AGTGCCGGGCCAGGTACTTGGCCTGCCGCTCCGCCTCCAGGCCGGTCTTGGTGGCGAGACGGCCGTCGATCTCCACCCAGGCGCAGTCTCCAATGCAAAAAATGTTGCCTTTGGCATTGAGGTGGGGGTCGACCAGTATCCAGCCGTTCTTCTTGGGCAGGTCCAGCTTCTGGATGAATTCAGACGGCTTGATGCCTGCCGTCCAGATGGCCATGTCGCAGTCCAGACAGGTGTTGTCCGTGAACATGATGCAGTCCTCCTTGACCTCTGCCACCTGGGTGGAGGTGAGGATGTTCACCCCCTTCTTGGAGAGGGCTTTTTCCACCAGCTCCGATGTCTGGGGGGAGAACTGGGGCAGCACCCGCTCCCGCGCCTCGATGATGTAGATGCTGGCGTCTAGGCTCTCCGCCAGAATGGACGCCGCCTCCACACCGGTCAGGCCCGATCCCATGATCATGATCCTCTCAGGATAATTGTCCTCTACGAAGCGGCGAGCCTTCTTTGTCTCCTCCAGGGTATTGATGGAGAAGGTGTTCTCCACTCCCCGGATGCCGAAGTAGTTCTGGGCCGCACCGGTGGCCACCACAGCGTAGTCGAAGTCCACTTCAGACCGCTCGCAGATGACTGTGCTGCCCTCCAGGCGCAGCGCCCTCTCCTGAATGTGGGCGGCCCCCACCTTCTCGCAGAAGGGCTTGAGGGGCGCGGCCAGCTCCTGCAGCCGGGCCACGCCGCCCAGGTATTCCGGATAGAGGGCCTGCATCTCCACCTGCTTCTTGGGCTCGATCAGAGTGAACTCCAGGGGGCAGGGCGAGGCGACTCTGATCAGTTCTGCTCCGGCTATGCCTCCACCAATGACAGCGACCTTCATCTTGGAAACCTCGAACTAGCGCTTTGCCTGCGACTTGCTTTCATTTGATTATCATTCTTCCCGCCTGCATGGGTTTTAAATGTATTCCATAACGATTTGAAATTCAGAGACCAAAATTTTTATATCAGGTACAATAAAATAATCAGCAATGATTACCATTAACTTCGACGGCCTCTGCTATCCCAAAAATCCGGGAGGCGTGGCCGCATACGGCTACGCCGTCTACCGGGACGGAAAGCCCATCTGGCGGGGCTTCGGCGGCGTGGGGGAGGGCCGGGGGATGACCAACAACGTGGCCGAGTACGAGGGGCTGAAGGCGGCGGCCCAGTGGCTGATAGATGAGGGGATCGATGAAAAGGTCGTCATCAAAGGCGACTCGGAGCTGGTGATCAAGCAGATGAAGGGCCAGTACAGGGTCTCCTCTGCCACATCGAAGAAGTATGTGCCTGAGATCAGGAAGATGCTGGAGGGAAGGGATGTCAGCTTTCTGTGGGTGCCGCGCGAGGAGAACGAAGAGGCGGACGGGCTGTCCTGGATGGGGTATGAGAGCTACTTGAGGCACAAACGGGAGAAGGGCCACGGAAAGGCGGCTAAGAGCGCAAGGAAGCCATCAGTGATTTGAATGCAGACGGAGGAGAAAGAAGAGCAGAAGCGGTGGGCAATTGGCCGGAGCCGGTGGCTAACGACGCATTCACCACAGAGAAACATTCATGACTTGTTGGTCACCCATGAGCATGAAAATGATCCCCGAATTGGGGCCATATTCGTACCACACAGAGGACACAGAGGACGCACAGAGGTGGCGAACAACAGAAAAGATAGATCAATTCAAGGTTAGCTGAAAGAAATTGAAAAGTAGACAGAAGTCCTATTTTGAGCAGTCAGGGACGCTCGCCCCG
>CAYQKI010000161.1:0-1765 GCA_964418105.1 uncultured Methanotrichaceae archaeon
GTTGATGAGGCTTGCCTTCAATTCTTCCGCCCTCCTGCAATTCTCAGCATCTTTACAGCTCGCCATCCTTCTGCCAGGCGATCTTCGCCTGAGGGATGGAGTCGATCCCTGCCGAATATGGCTTGATGTCCAGCAGAAAGGAGCCGTCCAGAGCGTCCATACCTGAGACCCTCAACCGGTTTCCCAGAACGGACAGCAACTCCACAACATCCAATGCAAGCGGGTTGGGTCGGTTTGGAGAGCGGGTGGCAAAGACCCCGTGCTCTCTTCCGTCATGAGGCGGCGTGGCAGAAAGGCGGTCCCTGTCTGCCAGATGCAGCCAGAAGATGACGAAGAGGTGGGTGCATTGATCTATATCCTTGAGTGCATCGGAATACTGAGGGAAGACCTCGATCTCGCATATCTCTGAGGATAGCCTGCCCTGGCGGGGAATGTCCTCCCGCCGGGAGTAAGGGGTATGAATCAGGCCGACGGGAGAGAGGACCATTTGGCCTATTTGGTTTGTTTCGTTTGATATCATCGCGGATAATATGCTGCTTCGTATTAATATCCTTTTTCCAATAGGATAAATTATTACAATTATCTGACTTTTGCTTATTAGTTCAGATTTCTAGGCAAAGAAAAATAGAGAAAAGGAAATTGGAAATGAGCCAGTCGGTCAGCAGCCCATCCCGTTTTCAGACAAATGCCATTTTATTCAGAGCTATTGGAACTCCGCTTCCCACTCCACCATAGGTATAGTAGAAGCTGACCTTGTCATTTGAGGCCCAGTAGGAGTCGGTGTAGTAAAGGGGCAAAGCGGGCAGGTCTGAAGCTATGACCTCCTGGGCGGAGTTGACCAGCTCCTTTCTCTTGTCATGGTCCATCTCCTCCACCTGGCTTTCCAGCAGCTCGTTAAGTTCCGTATTGTTATCATAACGGGCGCTGTTGAAGCTCTTCTGATCCAGGACGACCTTGTTGAGTATAGCCGGGTCGCCTCCCAGACCGCCGTGGCCGCTTAGAGCCAGGTCGAACTGCCAGGCGCCTACCAGGCTGTCTAGGGTCTTGGAATCAACACTGCGCAGATTTGCCTTGATGCCGGCAGTATCAAGCTGCGTTACTATCAGCTCTCCCTGCCGCTCTGTAGCTGGCGTGACCAGAATCTCTATCTCATCCTGCTTGCTGACCTTGGTGTAGTACTTGCTGCCTTCCTTTTTCTCGTATCCCAGCTCTTCCAGAAGCTGCCCTGCTTTGGCAGGATCATGCGGATACTGCTCCTGATCGGGATTGTACCATTCATTGTCAGAAGCGTAAAGGCCGGGGCTGCCCTCCAATCCATAGCTTCTAAGGCTAGTGTTCACCAGATCCTGGCGGTCGATGGCATAGTAGAGGGCCTGCCGGAATTTGACATCAGAGAATGGAGACTTCTTGTGGTTGACCATGATCTTGGCCAGCCAGTCGTGGGTGCCCTCTACAACTGTAAAGCCCTTGCTCTCCAGGCTGTCCACTGTCTCGCCCGGCACAGATGTCGCATCCACATCCCCGCTCTCCAGTGAGGCGGCGGACATCTCAGTGCTCACCTTAACGAACTTGATCTGCTTGACGCGGGGGGAGCCCTGATAGTAGTTCTCATTGGCCTCATAGAGATATGTGCCCTGCGCTTTGTCGTAGTCGGCCAGCTTGAAGGGGCCCGTGCCGGTCAGGGCGGCAGAATCGGTATAGCTGGCCGGATCGCTGACGTCTTTGTAGACATGCTCCGGCAGAATGGGCAGGGTGCCTGCCACCT
>CAYQKI010000162.1:0-1737 GCA_964418105.1 uncultured Methanotrichaceae archaeon
ATCTGCTATTGATGATCAGTCGTAAGAGCATTACTGGATTTATCGACTATTGGCGTAAATCTTAAGTATTCCCATCACATAAGCTCAGTTTCAATTCCCCTTCAAGGGAAATCATTCCTCAGATTAAGGAGGCGAAAAATATGAGCTTGAAGTCGATCTTTATGGGGCTGCTGGCGATAGCTTTGCTCGCGGCAGCAGCCATGGCGCAGGACAGTTCGCTTCGAGTAACCGGCACGGGCTCAGTTCTGACCGATGCCGACACGACAATCATCGCTGTGAGCTCTCAGAATAGCAGCAGCAATTCCACGGCTGCCCAGCAGGCCAACTCCCGTGTGCTGGCCGCGGCAGAGAAATCATTGATCTCCGCTGGAGTGAAAGACGAGGAGATGATGAAGGACCGTTCCAGGGGCTACTCCTCCTATCACAGGGTAGTCTGCAATACTGTGAACAACACCTCATCCTGCCGCGATGTGATCACCAATACCGCCACCGAGCGGATGCTGGTCAGACTGAAGAGCACTGACAGGGGCCGGGTCAACCAGACCATAGCAGCAGCCGAATCGGCTGGAGCGGATGCGGCGGTCGTAGGATATGCTTTGAACGATTCGTCCCCGGCCTATGAGCAGGCCAGGAAGAAAGCCCTGGACAATGCCAGAGCCAGAGCAGAGGACTATGCTTCGGCGATGGGATACAGCCTGGGGGAAGCCGCCTACATTGAGGATGCGGCATACCCGGATATTGAGATGGGGCCATCCTACGGCTGGGGCTCCTGGAGCTCAGCCTCACCCTGGGGCATGCACCGCATGTGGAGAAACAGCGGAATGGATGGAATGGACGGCTCCTGGATGGGCAGACGCATGACGTGGATGGACTCGTGGCCCATGATGGACGGATTTCTGACCGACTACATGGAAGAGGACTACATCCCGGCAGGAAAGGCAAGGGTCACAGCCTATGTGAGCGCTGAGTACAGAGTGACAGCGGCTTAGGCTGCAACCTATTCTATTCTTTTTTAATTAGCAGCAATTTCTCAGGCGTACATATCCCCGCGCTCGACCTCCCGTGAGGCCTTCTTCCGCAACTCCTTGCCGAGCCACGCATAATGCTTCATGGTGTCGGGGGTGACCGACGGCCCGATCTCCTGCAATGCCGCCAAAAAGTCCTTCTGGCTGATCTTCTCTGCCGCCATATCCGCTCGCAGCGCCAGCCTACCGGCCTTCCTGACCACGGCGGCGATATCGGCTCCCGTGTACTGCTCGGTGAGAGAAATCAGCTCATCGATGTTGATGTCGCCAGCGAGGGGCGCTTTCTTCAGGTGCACCTCGAATATCTTTCTCCTGGACTCCTGATCCGGTACCGGCACCATGATCAGCTCATCGAAGCGCCCTGGCCGGAGCAGCGCCGGGTCGATGATGTCCGGCCTGTTGGTGGCTCCGATCACCACCACACCCCGCAGCTCCTCCAGGCCGTCCAATTCACTGAGCAGTTGATTGACAATGCGCTCTGTGGCATGGGGCTCTCCCTGGGCTCCTCCCCGGATGGGCACCAGCGCGTCCAGCTCGTCCAGGAAGATGATGGCCGGGGCTACTTGCCTTGCCTTCCTGAAGATCTCCTCCACCCGCTTTTCGCTCTCCCCGTACCACTTGGAGAGAAGCGCCGAGCCCTTCACAGTGATGAAATTGGCCTCGCTCTCATTGGCCACCGCTTTGGCCAGCATGGTCTTTCCCGTGCCCGGCG
>CAYQKI010000163.1:0-914 GCA_964418105.1 uncultured Methanotrichaceae archaeon
AGCTGGTGACTCGCAAGGGTCTCGTGAGTTCGAATCTCACCCTCGGCGCTTATTTCTCCTGAAAAATCATGAGTTGGATAGAATGTTTTTTATCTGCATCGAGGAAACCATTTCCGAAGTATCGCAGGAGAGGCGGCAGGAGCATGGAAGATCAACGGAAATTCACTCTGGACATCGGCATTACTCTTGTGGCTTCGGCCATCAACATGTTTCTTGCTTTTGCCATATCAGTGATGCTGGGAAGATACCTGGGGACCGAAGATCTGGGGCTATACCGCATGGTCTCCACGGTCTTTGCCATAGCCATACTCATTGCTGCCCTGGGCATTCCATCGGCGCTCATCAAATATGTAGCTGAGCATAAGGATAATAAAAAAGAATTTAATAAAATCGCCTCCTCTGGGGTGCTCACCTCCCTTCTTCTCGGGGCAATCGCCCTGCCCGTCACATATCTTCTATCCGGCCCTCTGGCCGACCTGTTCCATATGCCAGGCCTTGCAGACCTATTCAGGATACTTGCAGTCGTCTTTCCATTCGCCCTGGTCAATCAGGCCCTTTTGGGAATGCTTAACGGCCTTCGTGAGATGAAGTGGTATGCCGTTTATTACATCATCCAGGGGGTATTCATGGGAGCTGCAACAGGCCTGCTGATCTACATGGGATGGGGGGTTACCGGAGCTGTCCTGGGCCTGGTGCTCTCTTATGCAGTATCCTGTATCTTCCTGATCTCTGTGTCCTCCAGGTATTTCCGGCTGACATTGGATGGTTTTTCCAAAACCACTTCCATGCTGCTGTCATTCAGTGCCCCCATATTGGTCACCAACGGGATAAACATGGTAAACTACCAGGCGGACACGGTGCTCATAGGGTACTTCCGATCTGCCTCGGAAGTGGGATTCTACAGCGCGTCAATC
>CAYQKI010000163.1:924-1656 GCA_964418105.1 uncultured Methanotrichaceae archaeon
CTTCTCTGGGTGATTCCCCAGGCTATTCAAATGATAACCTACCCCGCGACCTCCGAGTATTTCAGCAAGAACCGCAGTGAAGCGCTTCAGAGGATGGTCGACAAGATGATGAAGTATACTGCCTGCGTGCTTTCTCTCAGCGGCCTGGCATTCGCATTCTTTGCCTCCGATATAGTACACCTTATTTACGGATCGGAATTTGGCGGCTCTGTTCTGCCTATGCAAGTGTTGCTTGTTGGGACGGTTATTTGGGGGGTGGTAATCTCCATTGGAGGCTCCATAACCGGCGCTGGCCGTCCGGACCTGGGCATGAAACTGGTCGCCATATCTGCCCTGACAAATCTGGTGCTGAATCTTGTGCTCATCCCTGCTGTGGGGATCGTGGGGGCGGCGGCTGCCACGTCCACATCCCTGATTGTAGCTACAATCGCTGGCCTCTATCTAACTGTGAAAATATTGAATGTCGCCATAGATTATCTCTGGTATGCCAGGATGGCCGTCCTGATATTGCTGTCAGCTCTGGCCTACTTGCTGCTCGGGCCGTTATATTCTCGCATGCTGCCCATTTTGTTGCTGATTGCTTATGCCCTGATTTTGGCGATATATTTTCTGAATGAGGATGATAGGAGCTATTTCCTTGGATTGCTGCGGAATATTCGCAGCCTCTTTAAATGATAGGGCACCCCAGCCATATTCGGAGATTAAAGGCTTCTGTATAGTTGAGCCAGTTGC
>CAYQKI010000164.1:0-1644 GCA_964418105.1 uncultured Methanotrichaceae archaeon
AGACCCCCATGAAAGCCAGCCCGGCCTCCATGAAAACGGCACGCCTCGCATCCTGAAGCATCTGAGCAGAGATAATGGGCGACAGCTCCGGAATGATGTGGGAGGCGATGATATGTCCCTTGCCGGCGCCGAATGTTCTGGCGGCATTGATGTGCATCATCTCTTTCAAAGATAGGACCTGGGAGCGAATTATCCTGGCTCCGCCCGGCCAGGAGAAGGCGGATATTAGGATGATCAGGAGGGGAAGGGTAGGACGAAGATATGCGGCCACCAGAATCATCACCACTATGGCGGGAAGGCAGATCATGGCATCCACGACTCTCATGACGGCCCGCCCGTACAGGCCGCCGGCAAGGGCAGCCGAGGCTCCGGCAAGGACGGAGAGAGCTGTGGAGAAGAGCGCCACGGCTCCCGCGACCAGCAGGGAGGTCCGGGCTCCGTAGAGCAGTCTGGCCCAGATGTCCTGGCCCATGGAGTCGGTTCCCAGTGGATGGTCCTGGCCCGGAGGCAGGAAGACTTTGCCGGTGAAGTCATGCGGCGAAAATGAAGAGAGCTGGGGAGCGAAGACAGCCATGCAGATGACAATGCCCAGGATGAGAGCCCCCACCCGGGCCATCAGATCGTGAGTTATTATTCCCATAGAATCAATGTGCATATCTCACCCTCGGGTCAAGCCTGGTGTAGAGGAGGTCAACGAGAAAATTGGCAGTCAGAACAGTCAGGGTGACGATGAGAAGGATCCCCTGAATGAGGGGATAGTCGCGAGCGCTTATGGCGGTGTTGAGGAGGGATCCCACTCCCGGATAGGAGAAGACGATTTCAATGAATATTGCCCCCGTGAGCAGATTAGGGATGCGCAGGCCAGTGGCAGTGGTGACGGGGAGAAGAGAATTTCTGCCGGCATGGCTGTACTTTATTATGCCCTCTGGACAGCCTTTGGCCCTGGCAGTCAGTATGAAGGACTCGGCCAGGAGAGTGACCATGGTGTTTCTGGTGAGAAGAAAGATCCCGCAAAGCTGCACCAGTATCATGGAAGCCAGGGGCAGTGCCAGGTGCCACAGGACGTCCAGAACATAGGCCAGGCCATGATACCCGGCATAGGGAGATACAGCTCCAGATATGGGGAGGACCGGCAGGCTCACGGCAAATATGAGGAGCAGCAGTATGCCTATGAAGAAATCGGGAAATCCTCCCAGGAACATGAGGCCCGCGACCAGACCGCGGTCGAAGAGAGAGCCGCGCTTAAATCCAGCCTCTATTCCCAGAGCCACGCCTATGAGTGTGGCAATCGCCAGAGCCAGGCCGGTGAGCAGCAGCGTCCAGGGAAGAGCGCCCATTATGACAGTAGAGACCTGATCCCGGTAGTAATAGGAAAAGCCCATATCGCCTTGCAGTAGCCCCAAAATGTAGGACTGCAGTTGATCCCACCAGGATCTGTCCAGAGAGAACTGACGGATGAGGTCTGCCTTCAGCTCAGGAGTCATGGCCACCAGGGCTTCGTCTCCGTAGATCGCATTCATCGGGTCTCCTGGCATGAGCCTTGGCAGGATGAAGTTGAGCGAGAATATAGCGGCCAGGGCAATCAGATAGTTGATGAGGCTTGCCTTCAATTCTTCCGCCCTCCTGCAATTCTCAGCATCTTTA
>CAYQKI010000165.1:0-1627 GCA_964418105.1 uncultured Methanotrichaceae archaeon
CTGCAAAACGTAGCTCTTCACCTCGGCCTGAAGATCGAGCCCATCGGCCAGCCCAGGATAAAGAGGAGGCTACTACATGTTCAGAGGTGCCGGGGCTGCGGCGCCAGCTTCGAGGGAGAAGCATGTCCTGATTGCGGAACGCCTGCCCGAAAGAAAAAGAGGTGCAAAAGATGAAGAATATTGAGAGTTTGATGAAGAAGGCAACGGAACTGAAGGCGGAAGGGCTGGTGGAGGGCCAGATCTCCGAGGAGCTGAACATCTCCGGGGAGACGGTCACGTGGCTTCTCACCCATGCCGCGAAGACGAGCACGGCTCCCGGGCCCAAGGATATCTCCGTGGACTGGTCGGTCATCGGCAAGAGCGCTTTTCGGCTCAGCCACGTCTCCGAGGCACTCTCCGATATACTGTATGAGACATTGGATGAGAGCGATGGGGGTGTGGATGTGGTGGTGGGGATAGCCCTCTCCGGCCTGCCCCTGGCCAGCATGGTGGCCAATAGCCTCTCTTCCGAGCTGGCCGTCTACACGCCCAGCAAGCAGATGCTTACATCCGAGAGCGGAAAGGCGCGCGGCAACCTGAGCGCCAACTTCTCCGCGGTAATGGATAAGGAGTGCATCCTCGTCGATGATGTGATCACCAGCGGGCGCACTCTGGAAGAGGCGGTGGAGTACCTGGACGAGCATGGGGCCAAGATAAATGCCATTGCCGTGCTCATAGACAAGAAGGGCACTGATGAGATCGCCGGAGTGCCTGTGGTCTCTCTGCTCAAGGTCATCAGGGTAAATTAGATCGAGTCTTGCTGCTGCTTTGTGCGGCTTCCTGCTCCCTGCGGGCGCCGGTAGAATGCGAATGGCTGGTCGCCGCAAAGGGCACGAAGCGCACAAAGAACGAAAAGCTCATTTTCCTATTTTCATTGCCTTCAGAAAGCCTTTTAGCAAACCTGTTTCATCTTCCCGCTCAAAAGCTGATCTACCATGTTCTCCGAGGATGAGTATAGGTTGGACTTCTTCGTGGATGAGGGATTCCAGCGCAAGAAGTGCGTCAAATGCGGCAAATTCTTCTGGACCAGGGACGGCGAGAGGAAGACCTGCGGCGATCCGCCCTGCGATCCCTACACGTTCATCGGCTCGCCCATATTCAGGCGCGAGCACAGCCTGGATGAGATGCGCGAGCATTACCTCAACTTCTTTCAATCTCGCGGCCACACCCGCATCAAGAGGTATCCGGTGGTGGCCCGCTGGAGGGACGATATTTATCTGACCATCGCCTCCATCGCTGATTTCCAGCCTTTTGTCACCTCCGGGCAGGTGCCGCCCCCCGCCAATCCCCTCACCATCAGCCAGCCCTGCATTCGCCTCGACGACCTGGATAGTGTGGGGCGCAGCGGACGGCACCTCACCACATTCGAGATGATGGCCCATCACGTCTTCAACACCAGAGACCACGAGATCTACTGGAAGGACCGCACAGTGAGGCTCTGCGATGAGCTGCTGGTCGGCCTGGGCATGGACCCGCTGGCTGTGACCTACAAGGAGAATCCCTGGGCGGGCGGGGGCAATGCCGGCCCCAGCGTTGAGGTCATGATTGGCGGCCTGGAGCTGGCGACGCTGGTGTTCATGGACCTCAA
>CAYQKI010000166.1:0-1555 GCA_964418105.1 uncultured Methanotrichaceae archaeon
CAGATCAAGGCTGCGGCCCTGCGGGGCAACCCTGCGGCGCAGCCATGATCAGCCCAGCCGTCGAACCCTGATTTTGCGGGCGCTTGGGCAACTCCCGCGGGGCGAAGGACTCATGTACGAAAATGCTGCGGGCCTGGGGTCTGTCGCTGCCTCATCCTCTTCGCCCTGGGATGTCCTGCGGCGGCCACAGAGGGCAAAAGGGGGCTCAGGATCTATACCGAAAATGCTGCCGCAGGCCAAACCCCCCTCTCCGGGGGACCCCCGAGGCCCGACTGAGGCCCGGCCGGCCGGTCCGGGAGGCCTTAAGCCTGCGCCGGCCAGCTCTTAAGCCCCTCTCGCCCTGTTCTGCCAGGTGCATTTCAGTAACACATTTTCTTTGCGCGGTGTTACTCGCTTCTCCGCTCCTTTTGGCCGAAAACTGCACCTCTTTTAAGTCCTAACGCTAGCGTTAGCTCTAGCACTAGCGCTAGCTTTAAATAGTTTGCCTGCCTACTTAATTATGTAACTTGGGAGGTTACAAAATGGAAAGCAGTATCATTAACAGCAATCGAGAGGATTTTTCGGCCAGGCAGGAGGCCAATGGGAGAACGCCCTCCTGGATGGTCGAGGAGATGAGGGCAGAGGCCCAGCGAGTAAAGAAGGCATCAAGCGCAATTGCAGCCCAGGCTTTGGGAGAGGCCCGGCGGATGCAGGAGAGAGCGCTCAAGATGCCCCAGCCCCAGGAGACCGAGGGAAAATTCGAGGTACGCTTTGCCCAGGTCCTTGTAGAAATCATGACTGGCCGGCCAACCATCGCCAAGCCGGATATGATCCGTATGCCAGAGCCCAATAAGTTCGAGCCCCTGGCCCTGGTCCTCAGCAGCACTGAGCAGTTTTACTACCGCGTGACGCCTACGCACTGCCCCTGCCTGGGCTGGCATTGGTCGAACGTTCGCTACGGGGTCGGCAAATGCCGCCATCATACCCAGGCCTTCCCGGAAGCGGCCGGAGAGAATGCCAGGCAGATAGAGAGAATGAAAGCCCAGAGGAAGACCCAGGCCGGCCGGAGGGCTGCCCAATGAAAGAACTGACCCAGAAGATCAAGGAGAGGCAGGCCCGGCTCGGCCTCCTCCCTGCCCTGGCCAGCCCCCGCAGATTGAAGGATTATGCAGACTATCTGCAGAGCCCCCACGCACCCCACATGAACGGCCGCTGCAAAGCGCCCCTGGGATTCAAGCACTTCTGCCAGGCATCCTGCAAGCTGGAGAGGATCCAGGCCCGGCTGATGATGCTCAGAGACTCCGGCCAGTGGGACGGCCGGGAGTACAGGGACCTGGAGCGAGAGGAGAGCAAGCTCTGCATCTCCCTGGGGTGTTAGCCATGAGCCCGGATGAGATCATAGGGGAGGCCTGCAAGCTTCCCCTCCCCGCCCTGGAGAGGATCGCCGAAGCCCTCGGCTTCGAGGTTTTAGGAAGGCTGCAGGAGAGAGGCAACGATCAAACGGACCTGGGGAGGTGCCCTCAATGAAGGACGTCTTCCAGGTTGTAACCGACCGGATCTTAAACCAGCTTCAAAA
>CAYQKI010000167.1:0-1539 GCA_964418105.1 uncultured Methanotrichaceae archaeon
CGGCTGAGGTATATTCCATCGCCGAAGCTCAGATTGTCGGGATGGAAGAACCCATGCTTTCCGTCCGGCCGGAGCCGGCTGCTAAAGGCATCGAGCAGAGCTGCCTTGACATGACCCCGCAGATACTCCGGCTTCACGCACACCATCATCTCTATATCCAGAGACACGTAGTCCGCTTCAACCACCGCCAGATCATGGCCCATGCGCCGGTACCTGTAAAGACGCTTTTCAATCTCACTCAAGAGCTCCATCTTCTCCCCAGACTCCTGTATTCCCCTGGGATCGACCATCACCTTGACCTCGTTCCAGCTTCCCGTCCAGCGCAAGATGCCATCGGCATTCTGCACCCGAGGATCTTGTCGAGCCAGTCTAGTCGTGACTCTACCATGCGGAACCTCCTCAAGATCGGCATTCTGTGCACAAGGATCCTGTCGAGCCAGCTCAGCATAGTCATCGGCAGTGATGGCCCGCTGCAACTCAGAGCGGAATGCAAAGGGGGCAAAGAGCCTCACCTCCGAAAGCGGCTCAGGAGCCCTACCTCCTTGCGCAGGCAGCGGATTTCTCGGCTCAAGCGTCACCCCGGAAAGCAAACCCTTCCGGAAAACCAGGGAGTTGATCATCTCATCTCCTACATTGCCGGAAGGCCCGTTTCCCACCCGATAATTGGCCAGAAACTCTGTGCCCACTTCGGCCATCCGGCCCAGCTCGCCATCTCCCAGGAAAAGATCAGTCTGACCCCGGTCATCCACCTCCAAAGCGAAATGCCGATCCGTATTCCCGCTCTCCAGCAGATCTCTCCTCGCCTCCCACCGGCGAGTCTCCTGGTAAGGAAGCAATCTGGTGCCGAAGAGCTCAATATTTGCTATGGCCAAACGCGGATTTTGCTCCATAAGCTTGCAGGCGGGGGGCTCATTCCCGAGATCTGATAGCGGCTGGCTGAAGGTAATGGGGACCTTCTTCAGACGCCTGCGAAATCTCTCTGGTAGATATTGTACTTCCGAAAGGCGGCCCTCTCCCTCACATTGCAGCTTGGCTTCTCTTGCCATCACCTGGCCCAGGCCCTCCATATACTCAGTCCGGCCATTATCAACAAGAATGACATTTCCCCTGGCCACACTGATATCCTCGATTAAGGCGCACTGAGGTTCAGATCCGATGGCAGAGATGCAGAGTGGAAAAGGAAGCGCATCTTCTTTGGCCCACTCAATCTCAATCACCGGCACTGGCGAATCGGGAACAAGATCATCCTCTCCGTAGATTACCTTGGTCAGTCGAACTGGATGGCGATGAGTCCTGTCCGCATCACCGGGATGACCGGTTCGAGGACCCCTGACCTCCTCAAAGATCAGAACATCCCCTGCTTTGAGAGAGAGTGTGGGGCAGATATCTAAAGCCTGACCTCTTATCTTATGTCTATGCCCTCCTTTGCATTTCAATGTAGCTCTCGTTGCGCCTTTGGGCAGGCAGCACTCTTTCTCCTCCCAGGTGTAGAAATTGATGCAACTTTGAGCTTCCTGGAGACATATTTTGTCGCACTTA